>JBBSNI010000040.1:0-23352 GCA_038232695.1 Cytophagales bacterium | reverse complement strand
TATCAAAAAGGTAAACAGGTAGCCAAAGATTTCTTGAATGACTGTAATATTGTCTTTGACCAAGTTCTGGGTAAATGGAATTATGTTGTTAAACCTCAAACCTGAAATTAGACATTTATTCCTTCTCTTTTACTTAGCATCAATAATATAGTAAAAAAATAAGCTAATTTTCCGGTTGTGTGCTTCATTTTTTTAGTTGATAGACCCTTACATAATCAATGATGTATTTTTTGGGAAATGCGGTAAGGGATGGATCGCCGCCATTGGTGCCACCTATGGCCAGGTTGATGATCATGTAGTGGGGCTGCTTCATAGGATTTTTGATAGCAGCGCGCTGATTGATGGTTTTCTCTAAGGCTATCGTATTGAGCAACATATTATCTACATACAGCTCGATGGCATTTTCATCCCAATCCATTCTCCAGATATGAAATTCATTGGTCCAGTTCGGATCATCGAAACTTTCAATATCCTTTTTCAAATCATCCCACATGGTTTTTCCTTCTGGTCCTTCCCAGGCGGCATTAGCCAGGATCATGCCCCGGTAATATTCCATGATGTCAATCTCTCCACAGGCAGGCCAGGTGCCTTTTTCTCCCAAAGTCCAAAAGGCCGGCCACATGCCGGGACTGGTATCAATTTTAGCGCGCATCTCAAAACGACCATATTGCCAGGCATGTAGCCCTTTTGTCAATAAACTGCTGGAAGTATACTCTATAAATTCGCGGCTTTCTTTCCAGTGGTCGCTTTCAGGTTTATAATGGGGGTTGGGCTTATGCTCCTTTCTTGCTTCAATGATTAAAAATCCGTCCTTGCAAACAGCATTTTCCGGTTGATACCATTGATCTTCTCTATTCCTGGCAAACCCTTTCTCAAAGTTCCAATGGTTGGGGTTGGGTTTCCCATCTGCCTCAAATTCGTCTTGCCATACCAACTGATAAATAGCATGAGTTGCGGTTGTATCAGTAGGATTGGCAGTTTGAGAAAATGATAAAGAAGCATGCAAAATTAGGTAAATACTAATCGTTAGGTTGTGTAGTTTCATGGATTGATTTTTTATTCTGCGAGTAATATATGTGAAGCAGTATAGGAATCACTTTCAATGGATATAACATATACTCCTGCCTGTAAGGATGGTGTATCTAAAATAACCTCTTTATTTTTGGTAGCTTTTTCATACTGATGAATCAACACCCCGGTAACAGATCGTATGCTGACCGTCAGATGTTGACTTTCGCCCGGCATTTTTATGTGCAGTTGATTGCCTGCTCTTATGGGATTTGGATAAACAGAAGTTCCGGTGGTCCATATATCACTGCTTACGCCGAGCACACTGTTTTCAAAATATTTTTTTGCGTAATTGAATGCTTCTTCTCCCACCTTTTCTCCAATGAGCCTGCCAGGTATGTCATCCACCGGCGCATGAATACCACCCCAAATTCTGGATAAACTACACTGGTCGGAAGCATCAGCATACTTTGCCCATTGCAGCACGATATCCATACTGGGACCTTCTTCAAAAGCCAGAAATTCATTTTTTTTCGCTACAAACTCGCTCATTCCACCCGGGAAATATTCATCTCCGGTCAGCAGAGTAAGAACTTTGGCTGCCGCCCGTGAGAAGGTAGAATGCCCTGAGATGTATGCTGCAAAAGGAGGTGTCACAAAAGTAGGTCTTTGGTAGGGCCACCAGTTTTCAGCCAAAATCCAACCCACACCCGCTACATCAGTAGTGTCTTGGATATAATCGTGTCCTCTCCAGGCCATAAGCTTGATCTTGCCCATATTTTCTCCGTTAGCGCCTGCCAAAGGATCGGTTGCATTTACCACCTCCACATATCCACCCAGCAGAGGCATTCCCTCAGGATGATAATGAGGCAGGTTTTCATCTGTAGACTGCCCTTTGTCTGCCATATACCTGATGGCTGAAATAGGTCTGACAAAATCATAATACCCTTTGATGCTCCAGGCAGTGATGGCTGCATCATGCATAGCGCCTCCCAGGATAAAATAACTCTTCACGTCCCATTCCAGTGGATCTAAAACGTCCCCTTGGCCCTCAAACTTTTTTTCTAAAAGAGGATGATCATTAACGTAATTCAGGATGGTGAACCAATGGCCGGGAGGTGTTTCCGAGTCCGGTCCATCTGCCCAGAACTCTGCCAGCACCCTGGTATAATCTCCTCTGGGTACAATTTGTGGCGCATAGGGTTGATTGGTTTTAGGATTCATAGCATATCCTGTACCGGGGTCGCCGCCTTCCAATTTGTTGTAGAAATCTCTGAGTCCGGGGATTGTTTTTGGAAACTCATCAATATTTAAGTTTCCTATATGGCCAGGAGAAATATCCCAGAGCACCCCATCTGAAAGGTCAAGGTGAGAGGACCAGTTGGCTACTAAACCAAAATTCCACTGATATTCGGATGATGCATCGCTGCTCTCTGGATCTATATAACACGGAGGGCCGGGGTCGTGATACACCAGAAAATCGGCACCTTCTCTTTGATAGACAGCAAGGTCTTTTCCTTTTAGGGAAAAGGGAATTACCTTGCCCCATTCTGCCCCCAGAAAGGCAGGCACCCCTCCCGGCACTTCATTTCCGGACTGATCCACAAAGTTTTGAAATGCCAGGGGCTGCCACCGGTTGGGATCAGTAATAGCCTGGCTACCTGGCTTCTGTAGCGATAAAGGGGTATTGACCGGCACATAGTCAATATTCTGATAACTACCTCCTTCATTAGAGCCATCTTGCAGTCCGAATTCAATGATGCTGGCGGCTATGTAATTGCCCAGGGCTGCGGGTTTTCCTGTAGTATAGTCTTCGTTCGTATAAGCCGGATCATACCCCAGGCTATCCATCAGGTGTTCAATATGCAGAAAGGTTTCTTCCCATCCGGGACTATTGCGAAAGCGGAATTTGAGCAGCCTGTAACAGGCAGAGCTAATAGCTTCCTGCCGAGCCGCTAAAATATCTTCCGGCGGTTCTACTCCTTCAAACAAAAATAAATAATCCTGATGTTGCTTGCCCAAAAAATAGGTGGCTACCGATGGATCGTAAGCAGCCCAGGCATCGTACATGGCAGCGGAAATATGAAATAAATTTCTTGCATGAACGGTTGGTCTGGCAAAGTCATTTCTAATGGCCTCTAAAAGGGCTTCATTCCAAAGGCGTGCTACGGAATGCTGGGCAAAAGAAATCCCACTGCTCATAAGAAGCCCTAACAGCAGTACATACCTTTTTTTCATACCCTCTTCTATTTACTCTTTAATAAATCTCCGCAAAACAACTTCTGTTCCGATGGATACTTTCAGGATATAAACACCCGGTGGCAATGCATGGGGCACTTTCCAAAGGATCGTTTTATCTGTTATATCCTCCCTATTCATCTTATATTGGTCTATTAGCTGACCATTTAAGTGATAAACCTCAAGATAAGCAGCCTCTACATGCTGCAAGCTTTCTGTCCTGATCTTAAGATAACTATTTGTTGGGTTAGGATAAAGCATGACCGACAAAAGTGGTAACGGCTCCTCCAAACCCGTGACTATTGCCTGATCTGCTATGATCAACTGATTGGCTGCTACCTCATACAGTGTTTGAACAGCTCCGGGCATCCAGCGGACCACCAGAGAATCCACTTGGGTGGCATTGGCCAGTCCGAAATGGGCAAGGCTGCTGTTTTGTGATTCGTGACTGGAGCCGCCGTCTATTTCTCTGATGAGCTTTTTTCCATTCACATACACTTCCACCCGCGATCCAATACCATGTTTGTCGGCTGTCTGGCCCAGCAGCTTTACTTTCAACCAGTTATTACCAACTGCTTCGTTTCTAAAAAGCCTGACTCCCTGTGTTTCTACTACATAGCCCGGGTCCCGGTATTGCGACTGGTTCACTACTAACAGGTCAAGGTCTCCGTCATTGTCATAGTCAAAGGTAACGGAACCTCTGCCAATGGAGGGGTCGGAAAGTCCGGAAGATGGGCCATTCAATACAAACTGCCCATTGATATTCTCTAAAAACAGGTTGGGATTTGGTAAAATGCTAGGATTAAGACAGCCATTGGCAACATACAGGTCAAGGTCCATATCATTGTCATCATCAAAAAAAATAGCGCCCCAACTGATGGCGGGTACACCCTGGCCTTCTTTGGTATAGAGGGTTGGATGAGAAGTGCCCAGTTGTTTTGTCTTTTCAAGAAACGGTAAATTTGCTTGTCCCTGATTTTCTAAAAACGGACTGGATGAGATGTTAGAGATAAAATAATCCAGCCAACCGTCCAGGTTGTAATCGCCTATGCCTACGCCCATCGCATTGATGGCAAAATCGAAGCCCATGGCTGTGCCTACTTCGGTAAAAGCTTTTTCAGGGTATTCATTTCTGTACAAAAGGTTAGGCGTAGCCCTATTTCCAAAATCATTGATCACCATCAGATCAAGATCGCCGTCGTTGTCATAATCGGTAAATACCCCGCCAAAACCCAATCCGGTATGATCCATACCGTACAGTTGGCCAGCCTCTATGAAGCTTCCGCCTTGGTTGTTGATATACAAGAGATCAGCCGCAGGCGCTTGCTCACCTTCGGTAAGCACGCCACTGTAATCATCCAATCGCCCTTTGAATTTATCAAAGTAGTTACCCACGAATAAGTCAGGGAACCCGTCCAGGTTGACATCTCCAAAGGCAGCCCCTGTGGAGAATGTGATGTCATTCAATCCAAAGCTTTTCGTTTTATTGATAAACGTTCCGTTGCCCTCATTGATAAAAAGAAAGTTGGCAGCAGCGGTAAACCTGTCATGATTTACAGAGGCAATGGTGGTAATGAAAATATCGGTATAACCATCCTTGTTCACATCGGCACATACGGCGCCTTGCGTCACGACGGTGTCTAAGTCTGTAAACCCGGCTTCGTCAATGACATTGGTGAATGTACCGTCTCCGTTATTTTTATACAGAGCATTTTTGCCGCTACCTCCTGCGATAAATACATCCTCATGACCATCGTTGTTAAAATCCAGCACCGCTGCACCACCCCCGAAAGTTCCCTGAAAAACCTGAAAGTAATGATCTATGCCCGATTCCTCTGTCACATCGGTAAACTGGCTCTGGGCGTATAAGCCCGCCGAACACAGCATCAAAAACATCATTAAAATTACCCTTCTCATGCCATTCAATGGGTGTAATATTCACTTCAAAATAAAAAAAGGAATGCTGTAGGTATGATCATTACCCACAGCATTCCTTTTTGCCACTCTATCTAATAACCAGGATTCTGTTCAATATCCGAATCGCCGTCTATGACGGATTGCGGAATAGGCCACAGATAATTTTTGGAAGGATCAAACTGCCTGTTTTCTAAATTAGGTACCGAAGGAATGACCTCTTCAGCCGTTCTCCAGCGGAGAAGGTCAAAATACCGGGTGCCTTCCATGGCAAATTCAACTCTTCGTTCATGCCGGATTTCTGCTCTCATGGCCTCTTGGCTAAGCCCTTGCGGAAAATCAGGCATCCCGACCCGCTGTCTTACCTTATTCACTGCCGAATACACAGAAGCGTCCGGCCCTACCGCTTCATTCTGGGCTTCTGCATACATTAAGAGTACGTCGGCATATCGCAGCAGTATTAAGTCCACCGGACTGTTAGAAGTAGCCGTGTTTCCGGTTTCGGATACCCATTTCCGGCTTCTCATGACAAAAGCATTGGGGTTGGTAACCTCACTGCCGTTTACGGTAAAATCCTCCGGATTTTCCAGTACTTGGCCCCGGTAAGTATCGCCGGGGAAGAAGAATGACATACGTAAACGAGGATCCCGACTGGCTAACACATCGTCCGGATTATACAAGGGTGAACTGCTGATAGGAAGGCCATCTATCATATAATAGCTATTCACCAAGTCCTTTGTGTAGGTAAATGAACCCCATCCGTTACCCTGACCACCTATACCCGGTGCATAATGTACCTGAAGAAAGCTCCCTTCCCCGCCGGCATCTGTTAAGTATTGTATACTAAATAAAATTTCTTTGCTGTCTTCATTGGTACCTCTAAACAAACCTTCGTAATCTTCAGCCAGCAGGACAGCATCTCCCTCCAGGTCTATCACTTGCTTAAGTGCTGCAGCTGCCTCTGCCCATCGTTCTTGATATAATAAAACTTTACCTTTCAGCGCCAGAGCGGTCTGTTTGGTAGGGCGTCCAATTTGCCCATTGTTAGGAATAAAATCCAGGTTTTCGGCAGCAAAGTCTAAATCATTTATGATCTGTTGGACCACTTCTTCCTCGGTATTCCGGGTAAGTTCTATCGCTTCCTCGTTGGTCAACACACTGGTAACGATAGGCACGCCACCATACACAGCTACCATATCAGAATAGACAAAGCCTCTTAAGAACCGCAATTCTCCCAACCACTTGGCAGCACTTTCTGCTGTCATATCACTCACTGTATTGGATTCAATCACTTCTATCATATTATTGATCCTGGCGAGCGCCTGATAGCCATAGGTATATTTCCAGGACACCATGCTTCCTGTGGTAGGACTCATCGTGCCGGTGGCAATAGCCGTAAAACCGTATTCCCAGGAACAACACAGTACCGCATTATCCGTAGCGGCATCAAAGTGGGGTTGCACATGTACAAAGGCGCCCCCCCAAATATCGCCCTGAAAGATTTCATATACCCCGTTGATACCTGTGACAATGTCTGCTTCTGTCTGGAAAAACCCTTCTGCCGAAGCAGCACCCACCGGTTGTTTGTTTAAAATTTCATCACTACATCTTACTGATAGTAGCATCAGAAAAATGGACAGCCCCAATACATATATTTTATTTTTCATGATTTCTTTTTTTGTGGTTTTTAAAACTGAATGTTTAAGCCTGCGGTAAGAATTCTCAGGTTGGGATAGGAGTTGGTGCCCCGATCTGCTCCCGGAGGTCTCTCCGGATCCAGATAGGGAAAATCAGTGAAAGTAAACAAGTTACTGCCATTGGCATATATCCTGAGGCTTTGAATAAATGTATTTTCCAGCAGGCCCTGCGGAAGGGTATACCCAATCTGAAGGTTTTTCATCCGCATATAGCCTCTGTCATACATCCAGAAGGTGTTGTTGGTGCTGTTGCTTGGCCCTGTGGAAACATACAGCCTGGGCATGGAAGCATCGGGGTTTTCGGGAGTCCAGCGGTCTACCCACCGGGCCTGTAAGCCGGAAGTGTTGAAGAAGGGCGCTGCCAGTTCTTCACTGGAGTATCCGTCATAATCGGCGGCTCCCTGAAACAGCGCAAAAATATCAAATCCCTTGAACGCTAACTGGAAATTAAATCCATACGTCCATACTGGGTTTTGCTTACCAATCACGGTGCGGTCGTCCGGCGTGATCATCCCGTCGGGCACACCTTCAGGACCGCTGATATCAGCCAGCCTTACATCCCCTACGCCGTAATTAGGATCTAATCCGGAATGATCCGGGGCGTTGTTGAACTCTTCCTGGGTTCTGAAAATACCCAACGCCTGGTATCCGAAATAACTATTGATGGGCGAGCCGGGTTCAATGATGGTCCGCCCAATGATGGCACGGTCATCCCCATCATTGGGAATATTGGGATTAAGCTCTTGTACGATACTATTGACATGGGTTACATTTCCACCCACCGATACATTCAGCCCTCCGAAATTGTCATTGTAGTTAATCGCCAATTCCCAACCTTCATTTTTGACTTCTGCTGCGTTGGAAATCTGGGACCCAAACCCAGTGGTAATTTCTGTGGGAAGGTCGTACAGGATGCCAGAGGTGTTTCTGACAAAATAATCTGCTTCTAAATCTATTTTTGAATCAAACAGCCCTAAGTTCAGTCCAATATCACTCATGGTGGTGGACTCCCAGGTGAGGTCGGGATTGCCCAGATTGGTAATAGCAACGCCTGGTACCAGCGCACCACCAAAAGAATAGGACTGGGTGAGGGAAAGGCTTCTGGCAAACCGGAAGTCGCCGATATTCTGGTTACCCAGTCTGCCCCAGGAGGCACGTAGTTTCAGAAAATCAACCACCGCAACATTTTCAAGAAAACCTTCTTCTGATAGTACCCATCCGGCAGAGAAAGAAGGAAATGCCCCCCATTTATCATTCAAAAATCTTGAGGTTCCATCATACCTTAAGTTCGCTTCAAACAAGTATTTTTCCTGAAAGTTGTAATTCAAGCGGCCAAAATAAGACTGCAACGCCCAGGTGGTTCCATCTTCATTATTCGTTGCCGTGGAAGCATCTCCGGAAGATAAGGTTGCCACAGAGTTGGAAATTTGCCCGCTTCTGAAAGTTGAGAAGTTGTCGCTGTTATGCTCTTCCTGGTTAAAACCAATCAAAGCATTAAAATTATGCGGCCCAAAACTTTTTTCATAAGAAGCCTGTAACCATGCCGTAACATTGAGTGCCTGACTGGCATAGCGGTTTCTGCCCCTGACCGGCGCGTATTCCTGCGCCACTTCTCCCGTAAGAATATCATAGACTTCAATCAAATTATCAAAAGTAGCTTCATTAGCAGTCCTGTAGTTGATAGCCGCGGTTCCTTTCACATTAAGTCCGTCAATGATCTCGTAATTGATATACGTATTTCCCAGCACATCATGACGCAATTCTCTGTATTCCCGGGAGGCTGCAACAGCCAAAGGGTTGGCCCGGCCGGCTAAGCCCAAAGGAGCAGCCAATCGTCCCTGATCATCATAAGGAACATTGAAGGGAAGTCCTTGTATGGCAAGCCCTGCTACATTGCCATCTCCCAGCACCGTGCCCCCAGGTGCATTCACATCGCCTCTGATCAACGAAATACTCGTTCCGATACGGACTTTATCATTGACGTAGGTATCCAGGTTAAACCTTGTATTAAAACGTTTAAAATTAGAGTTGGGAATAGTACCATCCTGATCCAGATAACCTAATGAATATCTGAAATTCGTTTTTTCCGATCCGCCGGATACACTAAAGTCATGTTGCTGGATAGGGCCTTTTCTAAACACCAAATCGATCCAATCGGTGTTGATACCCCTTTGCCTGAACCCTTCAATCTCAGCATCAGAGTATTTTACCGGATTACCAAAGTTGGTAAGCCCTTCGTTCCACAGTTCAGCAAACTGCACCGAGTTGGTCACCATTTCAGGCAAGCGGATCGCTTCAGAGCTACCCATGTACCCATTATAATCAAAGGTAATACGGTCACCCTGTCCGCCCCTTTTGGTCGTCACCAACACCACCCCGTTGGCGGCGCGGGACCCATAAATGGCAGCGGAAGCAGCGTCTTTCAAGACCGTAACGCTTTCTATGTCGTTAGGATTGATATTGTTGAGCGGAGCCTCAATACCATCCACCAGTACCAAAGGTGCTGAGTTATTCAAAGTGCCAATCCCCCGGATATTAATTTGTACATCATCACGGCCGGCCTGACCGGAATTCTGATTAATATTTACCCCCGGCACGGTACCTTGCAAGGCCGTAGCCGCACTGGTGATCGGGCGATTGGCAATTTCTTTTACACCCACACTGGAAACAGAACCCGTCAGATTAGCCTTTTTTTGCGTACCGTACCCTACGACCACTACCTCCTGCAAGCTCTGCACATCTTCCGCGAGGGTCAGATCAATCGTGGTTCTTCCATTTACGGGCACTTCCTCTGGCGTATAGCCAATAGAAGAAAAGATCAAGGTGTCGTTTGCATTGGGCACATTGATGCTGTAATGACCATCCACGTTCGTCACCGTTCCGGTGCTGCTTCCTTTGACGATGATGTTGACACCGGGTAAGGCGGTGTTGTCTGAGAGAGAAGTCACCGTGCCACTCACCGTGTTGGCATTTTGAGCATAGGTAATCCCGATGGGGAACAAGAGCAATAGCAGAAGCTTTCTTCTGCCTACGTGCCTGATCATATCAAGCAGAAGCTGATAATGGAGCAGTAGAATTTTTAGCATGTTTGAGAATTTAGGTTGGTGTTTTTAAGTGTAATTCTTACATTTATAAAGGTAATTAAATATTTTTCACAATAACAAGCTATTTCTGATGGTAGAAGAGGCTATTCAAAGACTCCGTTATAAGGCGTCTGTAGAGCCTATAGGTTTTGAATTGCTGCCCGAAAAGTTTACCATGCGGCAACTTCAGAAACTCTACGAGGCTATTCTGAATCAGAAACTGGACAAAAGGAACTTTCACAAAAAAATCAATGCGTTGAACTTACTTATTAAGCTTGAGGAAAAAGATATGGATTCTTCCAAAAAAGGCTCTTATCTCTACAAATTCAACCAGCAAAATTACCTAAAAAAAGTATTCAATGGCTTCAGCTTCAAATTTTAAAATAATTTGAGCCTTTGGTTTACCACTGCATAGATTGGCTTCGGATACACCATCAAAACTTTACCTTCATTCGGAAGCGTGTCAACTAAGTGCCTCCCCGGGCCAGTAAGGATTGCCGGGCTCTTCGAAGGCTTCCCTGGCTCTTTGCCTTCCGGTTTCGTATCGTTTCTCTATCAGTGCGGAGCGGGCATCCAGCGTTTCGCCTAACTCTTCTCCCTGGGGTTGTATGATCTTATAGAAAAATTTTTTCAGCCTTTTGCCATTCCGGTCTTTTAGCTCAATGCCTTGTGCTTCTGCCTGTCTGACAAGTTCGTTGATCCTGATAAACTCGCTGAGGTCGTTGTTGAAAATCTCTGTCAGCGTAATTTCTGTCAGTGCGCGTATCGCTATCTGCGCTATGTTGAGCGGCTTTCTTTCAGGCTCCAGCATACCTGAATTATTGTTGATAATAAGAATTTTATAAATAGCATCACTCTGATCCTGCTCAATCAACTTGAGTACATCGCCCAAAGGAGAACTGTTTTTGAGTCCGCCGTCCATCAGGCTTTCTACCCTGCTGTTTTTGGTGTTCACCACAGGTACCGGCTCCCAGATGATGGGGATGGCAGAAGAAGCCAGCACTGCCCGCCGGAAGTCTTCGGGCGTGGCATATTCGGTATGTTTGGGATTGTAGTATTTTCCATCAATCAAAGAGACAAAGCCGCAGGTAAAGATCGTCCCGGGCGGGATCTGGCTGACATGGAGGTGCTTTTGAAGAATCCCGGCCAGCGGCTGGTTAGAAGCAATCGCCTGAAAGTGGCTGAAACTGGTCTGCGCCTCGCTGACCAGCGCGTCGATATTTTTAAGCAGAAAGGCTTCCTGTCTTTTTTTGAACAGCAGCAGCCGCAGTCCTTCCAGAAAGCCTATCCTGAGGCGGTAGTTGGGAAAAAACATAGACCTGATGAGGGCCGCATTGATCTCAGGCTCTCCCTTTTGGTTGATAAACTCTGAAGTGTACACCACCTCATGCCCTTCGCGGGCGATACGCTGCCAGATGTCCTGCAAGGTCTCATACTGCCCGGCAGCGATCATAGCTCCGTTGAGCGAGCCGGCCGAAACCCCGGAGATAAGGTCAAACTTCAGACCGGGTGGTACCAGCCCCTGCTCCCGCAGATAATCCAGCGCACCGATCTGGAAGGCGCCTTTAAAACCGCCGCCGCTGAGTACAAGGGCATGTTTGATTGGGCGGGCCATCCTGTCAGAGCTCTTCCATCAGGGTACGAAAACTAACCGCACGGTTGCCAAACTTCTGTTCGCTTTCGGCCCGCAGCGCCGGGGCAAAATGCCGCTGGTAATGCTTTACGTCTGTCAGGGAGTCGGCAAAATATTGCACAGCGTAGGTGGTGGTGCCTTCGCTTTGCTCTACATCCAGCAGGCGGAAAATTTTAGCTGTTTTGAACATGCCTGTGTTCAGCACGTCCAGCATATGGGCGGTTTTCATCCAGTGCAGCCATTCCTGGCAGACTTCATTGTCTATATTCACGGTTACGTTGTATAGTATCATAATATTCGTTTTTCGGGCAGCATGAGGCAGGTAAGGTGCATCCTGATTTTGTAGAATTTTATTAAACGAATTCTTTTTACTTCCGGCTAAATTGAGAAAAATCCTGATGAAAGAAAAGGCAACGCTTATTATCCTATGTTACATAAATTTATACTAAGCCTGACGGCAGGTTTACTCCTTAGTCTGGCTGCTTTCTCCCAAACCCTGATGGTAGAAAAAGCCTACCAGCATCTGAGAAAAGGCGAGCTAGCAAAGAGCCTGGAAGCCATTGAACTGGCTTCTCAGAACGAGCTGACGGCCAACGACCCCAAGACCTGGTATCTGAAGGCTTTTATCTGCAAAGAACTCTATAAAGCGCAGCCGGAGGAAAATATTGCCTACCGGGAGCAAGCCCGGCAAGCCGTGGAGCGATGTAAGACTTTGGACACCGCTCAAACTTTTACACAAAAACTTGAAGCCGTCGCTGCTTACTTAGACGCCAGTTACTTCAACGAAGCCATCCAGTGGCTCAACGCTGCTAAGTACCAGGAAGCCTTGCCTGCGCTGCAAGTCTTTACCACAGACCCCCGGCATCCTTATTATGCAGAAGCCCTGTACTACAGCGGCTATACCTGCCTGATGCTGGCGCAGGAGCAGCAAGCCGGTGTGTTTTTCAAAAAAGCACTGACCGCCGGTTACCAGGACCCGCTGATCTTTGAGACTTTGGGCAACCAAGGCTTACAACAAGATAGTCTCAAAAAAGCTTCCGATCTGATCCGGCAGGGAAGAGCCCTTTATCCGGACAACCGCGGGCTGCGTATTGCCGAACTGAACCTGCTGATGGCACAGCAAAACTACCGGGAGGCTGAGACACAGGTTGAGCAATACCTGGTACTGTATCCTGATGATGTGGAAGCTATGCTGGTGGCCGGCACGGTTTACGACAAATTGTTTCAGACTACCACACAGAAAGATGCATACTTTCAGCGCAGAAAACAGATATACCATAAAATCCTGGCGCGGGAACCGGATCATCTGATGGCCAACTATAACATGGGCATCACGCTTTATAACCAGGCGGTGAAAATCATCAATGAACAGACAGAAACGTATGAGGTAGACATTTTCGCCTTCAACCAGTTGCTGGAGCAGTGTACTGCCTTGTTTAAAGAAGCGCTGCCTTATATCCAGAAAGCCAACGAGTTAAAGCCCGACCATGTGAACACGCTCAAAGCTATGCAGGGTATTTATTACAACCTGAACGACCGGGAGAACTTCAACCAGGTACAAGCCAGACTGGAAGCTTTGGAGAAAAAATAAGCCGGATATGAGAAGGATTTTATTATTGTGTAGCTTTTTATCCGTGGTGCAACTGGCAGCCGCCCAAAGCGTAGTGCCTGAAGAATTCGAGAAGACACAGAGGCAGATTCAGACGTTGTATATATACAATTTTACAAAATATTTTATATGGCCGCTGGAGTGCAATGCCGGGGAATTTATTCTGGGTGTGTTGGGAGAAAGCAAAATCCTGGATGAGTTCACCAAAATGGCACAGCTAAAAAATGTAAATGGCCGGCATATCAGCGTAAGAAAGTATGCTTCTCCTGCCGACATAGAAAAAGACTGCCACATCCTGTATATTCCTTACGAACACAGCAGCGGTTTGAGTGAGGTGTTGAATACTGTCAAAGGCGCTACCCTGATCATCAGCAATAAAGAAGGTTTGGGTAAGTTTGGCAGCACCGTTAACTTTATCGCCAAAGATGGCAAACCGGTATTTGAGATCAATATGGATGCGGTAGAGAAACGAAAGCTCAAATGCGCCCAACAGCTTAAATCTATCGCTGTATTAATCTAATGAAATATGTGTCTGCTGATCAGGCATAGCAGTGGAGGCTTCAGCCTGCACCAGATGCCGGGGCATGATCAGTTCAAATACCGTATGCTGGTCTTTCTGGCGGTAGGTGATATCTCCTGAAAGCTTTTGAGCGGCTACCTTTGCAATATAAAGCCCCAGCCCGGTGCCGCTGCGGTCGGCTGTTCCTCTGAAAAACATGGTAAAAATCTTAGGCTGCAACGCCGGCAGGATACCGATGCCATTGTCTTCCACACAGACCACCAGCGTGTTCCCGGCGCCTTCCGACAAAGTAAGCTGAATAGCAGATGCCTGCTCCGTCTGGCGGTATTGATACGCATTTTCTATCAGGCTTTGTAATATGTTCTTCAACAAAGTTATATCAGTTTCTACCCGGGCATCTGTCTGAAAGCGGCAGCTTAGTGGGGTAGACGACCAGGCAGGATGTTGGGTAAGCAGTGTGCTGATCATTTCTTCTGTCAACACCCTGACATCTATGGGCGCAGGCGTGAGCGGGTGGTTTCTGATGTTGTAAATGTCCAGCACCTTGTGCAGAGTATGTTTGGCCGAATAGATGCTTTTGTCTAACATCTGAACGTATTGCAGGGCAAGCTCGTCTTTCACGTCCAGGGCAGCCACTTTGCACAACCCTTCAATCCTGGAGATGGGTCCGATGATATCGTGGTAAGAGCGGTAGACAAACATGTCCAGTTCTTCGTTGGCTTCTTTGAGACGCCTGTTGGATTTTTTCAGTTCGCTGGTGCGCTGCTCTACCCTGTACTCCAGTTCTTCGTTGATCACTTTGAGTTCGTAATTTCTTTCCTCGATGGTGTACTGGGCTTCCAGCAGGTCTGTGTTTTTCTCCTCAATTTTGTCTTTTTGTGCTTGTATCTCTTTGTTCTTTTCTACCAACTCGTAAGTTCTTTTAAACACCAAAGCTTCCAAACGGTCTTTTTGCTTTTTAATGGCAGTGATCTTCAAAAAGTAATAGGTAAAGCTTAATCCTGCCACCAGCAGCAGGGCGCTTATCCTGAACCACCAGGTGTGATACCATGCCGGGTGAATGACAATCGTGAGTGGCTGGGCCACTTCGTGCCAGACGCCTGGCTGGTCAGAGGCTTTTATGCGGAAAGTGTAGCGGCCGGCATCCAGGTTGGTATAGGAAGCCAGCCGCCGGTTCTCTGCATATTTCCAGTCTTTGTCTACGCCCTCCATGATATAGGCATACTGGGTTTTTTCAGGGTCCAGAAAGCTCAGCAGGGCATACTCAAATTCAAAGAAGTTGTCGTCATGTTCCAGTTCAATTTTCTTTACCTGGCTGGTAGGTTCTGAAAAGGTTTTGAGCTGGTCATACAAAAAGAAAGAGACCGTATACAGGGGCGGCTGGTAGTCAAATGTGTTGACCGATGAAGGGTCAAAGCTTACAAAATGATCCAGTCCTCCAAAAAATAGTTCTCCTTTTTTGTTTTGATAACAAGACCACTGGACAAACTCATGGCTGAACAAGCCGTTGTCCTGGGTATAATTATCAAAGCTGAAAGTTTTGGGCTGTAGCCTGGAGATTCCCCTGACCGTACTGATCCAGAGGCTGCTGTCTTTGCCGCTCAGGATACCACAGACGGAATTAGAAGCCAAACCCAGGCTATCGTTCAATACATCAAACCTGTTTGTTCGTGCATCGAGACGGCAGATGCCTTTGTCGAAGGTGCCGATCCAGAGAAAGCCCTGCGCATCTTTGGCAAGGCCGGTGATCTCGTTGCCGGGCAACCCACTATTTCCCTGGTCATAATGCGTATAACGGCCGCTGGCGATGCCCATGCGGTACAGCCCCGACTCCTTGGTGCCTATCCACAGCCAGAGATCGTCCTGGTAGATAGTGGTTACTGTACTATTTGCCAGGGGTTTCTCCGCCAGGGCTACCTTATCTGCGAAGTGGACAAAGGTATCCTGTATCTGATCATAGCGGCAGAGGCCACCCCCGTAGGTTCCTATCCACAAAGTACCCCGGTTGTCTAAGTAGAGGCTGCTGATCGCGTTGCTGTTGATGCCGTCTTTTTTATCTTCCTCATACCGGTAGGTTTTCCACCGGCCAAGCTGTGGATCAAACCTGGAAAGCCCGTTGTCGGAAGTGCCGACCCAGAGGTTGCCCCGGGCATCTTCCACCAAAGCTGTAATAAAATCCCCGGCCAGGCTGTTGTCCTCAAAAAAGTTGTTTTTATAATTGATCACTTTCCCGGTCTGCCGGTCGAGCCGGTATACGCCATCGCCGAAAGTGCCTATCCACAAGGTGCCCTGGCCGTCTTCACACAGGGCTGTTACCGATTTAGCCACAAAGCCGGGTATGGCTTTTCCATCGCCAATATAGTAGTTGAAGGCAGTCGAAGGCATATAGGTACGGTAGATGCCTTCGCCGTCGGTAGCCACCCACAACAGTCCTGACTTGTCCAGGCAAAGCTTGTTAGCAGCGACTGCATTTTTGCCGGTAGCCTCCAGGGGGAAATCATATAGCTTGTTTTCCCGGGTGTCAACATAGCCCACCTTGCCGCCCCGGGTAGCAAACCAGAGATTGCCCAGCGGGTCGCGCTCCAAATCCAGCAGGTAAGGATCGCGCAAAGGAAGCGTGTGGCGGTAGCTTGTGAAGGTTTCGTGCTGCGGATCATACCGGGCAAGCCCGGCGCCATACGTACCGATCCAGAGGTTGCCCCGGGCATCTTCTTCCAAAGCAAACAGATCATTACCAGGCAGCGAGGAGGTATCGCCCGGAATATGAAGATAAGTATTAAAAGTTTGCGTGGTGGGATCAAGCACACAGAGCCCGCCCCCAAAAGTAGCCAGCCACAATCGTCCCTGCTTGTCTTCGCAGATGTCGAAAACAGCATTGCTGCTCAGGCTGTTTTGCTGATTCGGATCGTTCTTGTATACCGTGAAGTTCTGTTCTTTAGGATTATACCGGCAAAGCCCGCCGCCATAGGTACCGATCCAGAGGTGCTGCCGACTGTCTTCATAGATGGTATAAATGTTATCAGCGCTCAGGCTGTTGGGCACATTCGGGTCGTGTCTAAAGGACCGGAAGGTATGGGTGTTACGGTCATAAAGGTTGAGCCCGCCGTCGTAGGTACCGATCCATAGCTGCCCGCGGCTATCTTCGTAGAGCGACTGGATATGGTGGCTGGTAAGGCTGGTGCTGTCTTCCGGCTGATGGGTAAAAACGGTGATGTCGTATCCGTCGTAGCGGTTGAGTCCTTCTTTGGTACCAAACCACATATAGCCCTGGCTGTCATGTAAGATTGCATACACTTTGTTGTGAGACAGTCCGTTTTTTTCTTTCAGAGCTTTGAAAGTGGCTATTCTTGACTGCGCCTGGGCGTTCCCAAAGAACAGGCTCAGGCAAGCCACCAGGCTGATGGCGCTGAAAGTTACCCGCAAAAAAGATATAAAAAGGTGCATGTGGTGGCTCAGATAGGATGGTAGTAAACAAGCCATCCTAGTTGCGAAAAAATTTTGTTTCTCCTCCCCCAACCCCCTCCAAAGGGGGACACTACGTGGCTACTGTCCCCCTTTGGAGGGGGTTGGGGGAGGAAATATAGACATAGCATTATTTGTTTATCAACAGCTCAATACGACTCGGAGTATGTGTCCGTCTTCTTTTCCCATGATCGCCAATTTTCTGCGGAAAAAAAGTGACTTTAGCGATAATTTCTCATACAGGAAATCTTTGGGGGTATTCTTTTACTTTTTTCGCTGCGCTACAATTTTTACAGGCGTAAAAGCAGGAGGCAATTTTTCCATACCCGGGTTCATGTCCATCAGTTCAGGCAGCGTGAGGTGATATTGGGCAGCTATCTTTTCCAGGTCCGGCAGTGCCCGGATCACATAGACCTCCTGGGTAGGATTGTACGAACTGGATACCCCTTTGATCTCAAACTCAATACGGCGGCTGCGCTGCAAATTATCTTCTGCTGCCGCCTGGTCTACTCCCTTGGGTTCTATCTGTATCATGGACGCCTTCACATTCCGGTCTACCAGGTAGCGGTACGCTTCTGCGGCTCTTTGCTCGCTCAGCCTGATGTTGTGCCGGGTATTGCCTGTAGGGTCTGCAAAACCGGATATTTTGATCTGCAGGTCAGGATGCCGCCCATGAAAGGCCACCAGGCTGTCTAAAGTAGCGCTGGCAGAATCGTTGATCGTATACCGGTCGGTATCGAAATAGATGTTGTCGAAGGTTTCCTCTATGACCGTATCCTGTAAGACGGTTATGGTAAGCTCTTCGAGCGTATACTGCGCCATTTGAACAAATCCGGACACTTCAGGGTCAAACAAAAGCTTTTGGTCTTTCCGGTAGTTGATCTTTGAAAACTCAAAGCGTCCGTCCTGACCGGTGGTTGCCGTGACCGTATCAGCGGCGCTTTCCATGATCACTTTCACGGCAGGGGCTGCCTGCTGATTTCTGACGATCTTTCCCTGTATTTTGATGTTTTCAGGGTTGCTTGCCACCAAAGCACCCAGGTCAAAAGCATCGGTCTTTCCGGTGATCTCTTTCATTTCTGAGGCAAAGAGGCGCGAGTCTGCCAACCGGCGCAGGCGGTCTTTTTCCTGGTCTGTCAGACCGGCAGCGTCTATGTCGTCCAGCCTGGCTTTTTCTTCTGCCGACAGCGACTGGTAAAAGAACAGATCGTTTAGGGTAGCGCCATCCTCCACGGTCTTGGCAAGGAATTGTTTGTTGGATGCTACGACGCCCCGGATGCGTTCCTGTGTAGCGGTAGGCAGTTCCTCAAAAAAGCGGACAAGTTTTTCATCTACCTGCTTTTGCTCAATCAGCATATGCTGAAAAACTTTGGCTTCAATGATGCGAGTCACCTTTTTTTTTTCTTCCAAAGGGAGATTTTCGTAGTACTGGTAATCTTCTTTTAAAATACCCTCGCTGTTTTCTTTTAAAAGAAATTTTTGTTGGGCAAGCACTAGCCGGTCAATGCGGTTCTTTTCTTCGGTAGCCAGCGCCTCATAAGCAAAGGTAGTAGCTTCATCCAACACCGACTGGTCGGTGAGGATTTCCTCCAATGCCTGTTTTTCTATAAGCTGTGCTATTTTTACCTTATCCTCCAAAGGTATTTCTTCAAAAAATTGCCGGTCTTTCTCCTCAAAAAACCGCAGCACCCTGATGTAAGAGGACAACTCCTGCTGCCGGTCGTTTTGCATGGACAAGATCACCGCCTCTTTGCCTTTCATACTAAAAGCATAGATATCAAAGCTTCCTTCCGGGTTGTCCCGGTTAGAGGTAAGATACCCTGCCTGCTCGCCCAGGCTAAGATACAGATCATCCTTGTACGTATTAAAGGAAGGACCCAGGTTGATAGGCAGCCCTTGCGTTGCTGGATAGGTGGCAAAGAAAATATCAAAACCACCATAGCCCTGGCGGCCGTTGGATGAGAAAAAAAGCAATTTTTCCCGGGTATAAAAAAATGGAGACACCTCGCTCTCCGGTGTATTGATGTCCGGCCCGAGGTTGACAGGCGTTGTCCATTCCCCCTGGTGGCAGATGCTCATCCAAAGGTCAAGCTGCCCGTAGCCGCCGGGGCGGTCGGAAGCAAAGTACAGGGTATCGGCCTGTGCCGACAGGGCGGGCTGCTTGCTGCTGTAGTCGTCCAGATTGACCGGGGAAGGCAGCGCTACGGGTTTTGTCCATTGGTTGCCTGTCAGCGAGGATACATACAGGTGGCACTTCCCGTCCTGGTAACAGCCTGTGAAAAAGAACTTGTCTTTTGCCTTGTTAAAGGCACCGGCGCCATCGTCAAAGACGGTGTTGAGTGCGGAGAAATCCTGCTGCGCGGTCTGGTCTTTCCAGGAAGCCCCGGTTTTGGTGAACACAAAATTATCAGCGTAGAACTCCCCGTATTTCTGGTGGTACGCTTTGCCCCTGGTGCCGGACCGTGCCGAAGAAAGTACCAGGCAGGAGTCGTGCTTGTATACGCTGGCCGCGTAATCGTTGTAGGGGCTGTTGACGGGGGCTTGCAGCCTTCGCAGGTTAAAGTTTCCTTTTAGCTGTATGGCTTTTTCGAGTACAAACTGATTGCTTTGCTGCTCTTTCTCAGCATAAGCAATGAATAGCTGGTGGTCTTTGAATCTCTTTTCCTGCGCATAGCGGATGAAATCATCCAGGGTCTGGTCGGAGGCCTGGTAGTCTCCGTTCAGGCGTTGCATAAGTCCCAGGTAATAGGCTGCTAACGGGTAATGGTCCTGGTCCAGTTGCCTTACTTTTTCGTAATACGCCATCGCCTTTGTATAGGCAAAAAGGTGGCGGTAACATTCGGCAAGCTGATAGGTAGCTTTCGGATGATCTTTATCTATTTGCAGCACTTTCTCATAATAGGGCAAAGCTTCGTGGTAGTTTTCCTGCCCGAAGTTTTTGTCACCGGCATCGATGAGCCTGGCAATTCTGCTATCGCTGCTAAAAGCGGTCGTTGCCAGAAACAATAATGCGATGATCCATCGCTTGCCTGTTGTTATATTTATCTTTGCCATCTTTATATCAGATCATAGGCGTAAAAAGCCGTTTAGCGACTGGTTTTTTTAAAATTTTGTAAGCTACTGTCACCTCAAAAGCCCCACCCGACTGGCTGGGGATGCCTGCTTTTCGCTGGTTAAGGTCTATGCTGGTAGCCAGCGTCAGGTTTTTGACAGCCATTCCTCCGGAAAAGACAAAAGCGTCGCTCCACCGGTACCAGGCGCCTGCCATCAGGGTCAGTTCTTTAGGGAAAGGGTTCCGTAGCTTGTAGTGCAGGTAAGTGCCCAGGTTCATATGGTAGCTCTGCCGCTGGGTGATCACGGCCAGCAAACCCGGAAGCACACTCAATCCGCTGGAAAAAGCGTACTCTACACCGCCATGCACTTTAAAGCGCAAAGGCTCCCGGATGCCGCCCGCAAAAGAGCCATCGGGACGGTTCAGGTTGGCTACAGACATGCCCGCAAAAGCGCTGAAGTCGCGCAGCAGGTACTGGCGGGCAGGATTGTAGAGCCACACAAAACCTGTACTAAACACCGGGTAGGTACGCTGGTCCTGCCCGCTGACCGAAGGCGTGATGCTTCCATCAAAGCCCAGGGCAGGGTTGTATTGAGAGCCCCAGCGGAGCCCGCCCAGGTCGACGGAGCGTTGTATCAAGCCGCCCTGCAACCCGAATATCAACATGTAATTTTGCTGATAGTCCAAGCTGAGGTTGTAAGCAGCGGCTGCCTGCACTCCCCAGGATTGGTAGAGTCCATAGTTTCCCACGCTTTCGGAAAAAGCGGAAAAAGCCACATTGCCGGTATGTTGCCGCCTGGGTTTCTCCGTAAATACGGGATGTGTATAGGTGAACAGCCCTGCCTGGTAAGGCTGGTTCAGGTCGCGCCACTGCGAGCGGTAATTGAGGCTGAAATAATCATGCTGGTAGGTGCCAGCCAGTGCCGGGTTGATATTCAGGGGAGCCGCATAGTATTGGGAAAACAGCAGAGACTGACCGCAGACGTGCAGATGAAGCAGCATCAGGGTACTGAAAATAATACAGGTACAAGGTCGCATCATCTTTAATAGAGTAAAATGGTACCTGATTTTTTAAGGGGTGTACCGTTAAGAAATTTACCAGTCAGGACATACCGAAAGACTGCCGATGACTCCGTTTGGCTGCTGTGCAGGTTGCGCCCGTCCCAACCCTGCGAAGAGGCTAAGTCCAGCGATTTTGTCTCAAAGACAATATGCCCCCAGGCGTCTTGTATGACCAGGTGAAAATCTTCGGCAGCCATATCGTTTCCATAGACCTTGAACACCCGGTCTTCGGGGTTAGACGCTCGCGGCGAAAAGGCATTCGGCAGGTAAAGCTTTTTGGTATCTTCTATAAGCCATCCAAAGGTAAAGTACGGGTAGGGAAAAGACAGGAAGCTTGTCACTGTGTAGCGTCCCTGGCTTAGGCGGGAAGCCGTGTTGCCAAGGTTATAGAACCGGCTGTTGAGGTCGTTGCTCCCGGCCAGCACCAGGCTTTCTGCTGACTGGCTCTCCTTCCAGGGAGCGCCTGCTTCAATCACAGAGCCATCGTACCGCCCGGAAAGTGCCGTTTGTTTCCAGAAGTATCCATCGGAAGGTATCTGTACACCCTCGCTGTTTTTTGCCGACAGTCCGCGGCTGTAGAACGCTACGCCTACCACGGGGTCTTCTCCCTGTATGCCCGTCAGGGTGACGGGGGCATAGCTGCCGTTGTTGCCTACGGGATAGAACTTCCTGCCAGGCCCGGTATGATAAAGCGTACCGTTGACGTAAGCCGTGGCTGATCCACCTGTTGCGACGGCATTTTCTGCCATGACCAGCTTTGCTTTCGCTTCAGGGGTAAGGATGCCTTCTTCCAGCAGCAGCGTATTTTCTATAGTCACATTGCTGGGAAGTTTGACATTGCTGCCTTGTCTGACCTCCAGGATGTAGATCGGCTGATTGTTATGATCGAATATCTGGGATTGCCCTCCGTGCAGGACGATGGTTCCGGTGGAAGGAGGGTAAAACCCTTGGTTATACCAATGATTGATGAGGAGCAACTTACCCTGGTGGATGAGGGTATCTTGGTTAAGAAAATCGCCTTGCACACTGACGACAGCCTCTTGATTCGTATACAATAAGCCCTGGCTTACTGATACCTGGCCATAGGAAGCTAAGTGTACGAAGGCAAAGCCAAGCAACACCATGCTTTTTGTTAAAACTGGTTTACACGTTATGATCAAAAAAGGGCTTTCCATCTTATAGTCGTTCCAAAGAATTTAAAGAAAGTATGTTTTCTTATCGCTTCTACCAAAGGGCTCTCCATTTTATAGTCGTTCCGTCTAAGAATCTAGAGTATGTTTTCTTTTCATCCCTGCAATAATAAAAGTCTCCAACTTCGCCAATATTATCTCCGTCTACCGGTTTCACGTCTCCTATATAAAGGAGGGGTACCCGATAGTTATCCGCCTTTGACCCCATGTTGATGGATGATGCGGCAAACCCGCCCAATCGGTTCCAGGTACTTCCGTCATATAGATATGCGACATTGGCATTTGTATCATAGTAATAGTCGCCGCTGCTGGCGCCGGCCGGGTTTCCGGCGGTAGGAGTACTGGTTCCTTGATACCACTGTTGGTTACCACCTGTAGCAGGCGTCTGTGGACTCCATCTGTTATTTGTATTGTCCCAGGTAAGCACCTGTCCGTTGGCAGGCGTGGTATTGGCTACCGTTCTGCCCTGCAAACGTGTGGTGGTGACTGCGCCGGTGTTTGTCAGGCTGATGTCGCCCGACAGGGTTCTGGCATTTACGTCGGTGCCATCGCCCAGCAATACCTGTGCGTTGCCGGTATTAGTGAGTTTAAGTTGATCGCCTGTGAGTTGTATACCACCGTTGGCGGCTACCTTCACTTCCAGGCTGCCATCGGTAGCATTTTTGCCTAATCCGTTGCCTGCTACATCCGCATTGATCTTTTCTTTGGCAACGGCATTGTCAGCGATCTTTGCCATAGTAACTGCTCCATCTGCCATCTTTGGCGTGGTAACAGCACCATCTGCTATTTTTTGGGTAGTCACCGCCAGGTTGTTGATGGGGGTGTAGGACACGAATGTTAGGCGGCAATTTTTTGAGTAAGGTCTATGACTTTCTGCCATTGCT
>JBBSNI010000039.1:0-23617 GCA_038232695.1 Cytophagales bacterium | reverse complement strand
CTCAACTGGAAACACCAACCGAAGGGCGGTAGTCTACAACAACGCAGTTCAATGGATACGATCAAGCAGCATATACCAAAATAGAAAACTTGAAAAAATAATATGTCTATCGCTTGCTTTGATCTTAGAATTCGGGCGATGCCCCCCAGTTGCTCTATGTCAATAGGCGTTTGATAAGGAAAGCGTTTTCCAAAGAATGACACCGGCGAAGCTGCTGGTCCCAGCATAGGGTCTAACAACAGTTTTTTGCCTTCCATCTCTAACAATATGGCCGAATGCCCAAACCAGGTGACACGCACCAGAGAATCTGCTAAAGCTGTTTGAGAAGCAGCGTTGCCAAACCGGATTGGCAGGGGCTGATCGGGTCGGACATTGCGGGCGGTGACAAATTCCTGCAAAGTTTTAAGCATAGACGTGAAACCCATATCCAGGCGGGTTTCGGTCAGATTGACAAACTTTCCTTCCCGGTAATGTTCCGATGACTGTATTTTTTCCAAAGATTCGCCCGCCGGGGCTGCGCCAAATTGCGGTGCGTAGTTGATATATAACATCACAGATAGTATAAAAAGCCCGACGATGACGACAAGACTTAACAGGATTTTTTTAACCCATAGTAGGGCTTTTCTATTCTTTCTCAATAAGAAGCTTTTGAAAATGCGTTTTCAGCCTTTCAGGAAGATAAGGAATAGAAAGAATGGTTTTTAAAGTTTCCGGGTCTGCCTCTTCGGAGCTATAACATTGCACCACATCCTGTATAGTAACTGGGTAAGAAGAACGCTCTATGAGTTCAATAGGATCGGTAGCCTGAAGATGCCCTTCCTCCAATACCCTGAAATACGTGCCATACCGTTTTTCAGCAAAAAACCTTTTGACCATATCGGGCATTCCAAAACGAATGTTCAGCTTGTAGCAGGGAAAACGCGGCTGTATCGCCTGAAGTTTAACGCTGCCTACCTGATAAATATCACCTATCCTGACGTCCTCATCCAGCAGTCCGTCGGTGGTCAGGTTTTCGCCAAACAAACCCATCTCCCACTCCTGACGGGTAAGCAGTTGCTGCCAATGCCGGTAGTATTGGATGGGATAAGCATACACGGCTTTATCTCTGCCCCCATGATTTTTCTGGTCTGCTTGCTGGTCTCCTTCAATATTGAAGAAAGAAACCTGGCAGCGCTTCGCTACAGGAGATTTGAAAATACTGGTGGTATAAGATTGTTCATCCCAAATCACCTGCCTGGGACTGCCTGTATTGACCGATAGGACTTTCATATTTTTTTGATGTAGATTTCATGATAAAGACCTGCGCGATGGAGCATGGACAGTCGCTTCTCCGGTTTGTGGAGACACAAACCGGGGTGCAGTTGATATATAAAAGCTACTTTCCACAGTACCTATCTTTATGACTTTTGTATCTCCTGCAAAGCTTCGTAATTCGCTTGTACGATCTTCTCTACCAACTCGGACGTAATAGCTTGGGAGACAAATAAGGCTTCGTATTGAGAAGGAGCCAGGTAAATCCCCTTCTCTAACATCTTTCTGAAATAGCGTCCAAACAAAGCCGTGTCAGACGTGCTGGCTGACTTAAAATCAGTGACGGGCTCCTCGGTGAAGAAGATGCTGAACATAGAACCTACCTGGTTGATGGTATAGCTCAGACCTAGTTTTTCCATATTACTGCGCATTCCCTGTACAATGCTGGCAGTCGTTTTTTCCAGTTGGGCATAAAGGTCGGCATGGGTGTTCAGATAGTTGAGCATCGCCCAGCCGGCGGCCATCGCCATCGGGTTGCCCGACAGGGTGCCTGCCTGGTAGACCGGCCCGACAGGTGAGACAAAATCCATCACTTCTCTTTTGCCGCCGTAAGCGCCTACCGGCAAGCCGCCGCCTATGATCTTGCCCAGGGCAGTCATGTCAGGCACAACGCCGTAAAGCTCCTGGGCGCCACCCCGCGCCAGGCGGAAACCGGTCATCACTTCATCAAAAACGAGGAGAATGCCTTCCCGGTCGCAGAGTTGGCGCAGCCCTTGGAGGAAACCTTCGGCTGGCGGGATGCAGCCCATGTTGCCTGCCACCGGCTCAATCATGATCGCAGCGATCTGGTCTTTGTTGTTTTCTACCAATTGTTCTACACTGGGCAGATCGTTGTAGGTAGCCAGCAGCGTATCTTTGGCAGTGCCTTCGGTCACGCCGGGGCTGTTGGGCACACCCATCGTCATCGCTCCGCTGCCGGCGGCGATCAGGAAAGAGTCGCCGTGCCCGTGGTAGCAGCCCTCAAATTTGATGAGTTTGTCGCGCCCGGTAAAGCCTCTGGCCAGGCGGGCCGCCGACATAGTCGCTTCCGTCCCGGAGTTGACCATCCTGACCTTTTCAACAGAAGGCACCATCCGGGTAATCAGTTCGGCCATGTCGACTTCTTTGGCGGTAGGCGCTCCGAAAGACAGCGAATGCGGAATAGCGGCTGTCAGGGCGTCCTGCACCACCGGGTGCGCGTGTCCCAGGATCATAGGTCCCCAGGAGTTGATCAGTTCTATGTATTGGTTTCCGTCCTCATCGAAGACATACGGGCCTTTGGCAGAACGGATAAACAGCGGGTTGCCGCCTACCGCTTTGAAAGCCCTGACCGGCGAGTTGACCCCGCCCGGAATAAACTGCTGTGCCTGCTCGTATAAAGATTTGCTTTTGTCAATAGATAACATAGGGGTGGGGGTTTGTTTTTTCTCATCTGGCGGGTCACAGTTTGCCCTTTAGTGGAGACGCGGATGTATAGGGCTGACTACTCGTCGGGAAACCGGTCGCCGGGAAACCGGTTTCACAGGGGCTTAACTAATTCATCTGGAATCAGGTTGCCATTTTCGTCTACTTCATGCCATTTGCCACCTTCATCTTTTACGAATCCTCTGCCTTTCAAAACCATACTGTACTTATAGCTGGCTTGTCCTTTGTGGTCCACCGTGGACGCGGCGTCCCGGTCATTTTTTGAACTCTTTTTTGAGTTCTTCTTCGAACTCTTTGAATTTGTCATGGTCGTCTTTGTCATAATCTCGATATATTGAAACTAATAGTATGAATTTGCTATTGCCACAGTCGGGCCTTTTGCGCAAGTAGAAATAGGTTTGATAGTGCTTTTTTTTGTAGTAGGAGATGGCTTTATACTTTGCCAATGTTTTGTTCACTTCAATAATCAACACATTTCCGCTCAACGCCTTTCCAATCTCGGTAAACAGCAAATCGTGAAACCGCGCCACGGTGGCTGGCCCTTAGTGCCTTGCTTGGGCAAATCCTCTCGGTAATGATCTACTAATTTTTGGCAAATGCTTGTCTGCCAGTAAATTTCTGCTTTTAGCCTTAGATTATATAGCGTGATGGTAGCGTTCTTAGCCTCTCTATTCATATGAACGAAATTTTTGTAATGATAGGCAAAAAAACAAGTGTTTTCTCTACTACAATTAGCCTACCGGAGACCTTGCCTTTTTGCTAATCTTATCTCTCCACATTAATCCTCCTCTACCAGCGTCAGTTCGGAATCTTCAAAACGGACGACCGGGATTCTTTGGTTGTCGTTGGCATTGAAATAATCGTATCCGTAATAGAAAAGACTGTTTACATGCTGTTCTTCTTTGAAAAACTCCTGAAAGTAGATGCCGTACCGGTTGAGCATCTGCCCGATGTAATACATCATATCATAGCCGGTGAGCACATACTGGCTGGGTACTTCATACTGACGCTCCCGGTATTGCCTCAGAAAAGTTTTGAGCTTTCCATTGTCGTAATTGGTATAGGTAGCGTCCAGCAGGTATACGTTCAGTTCCTCTAACTGGTCATAAGAGACGTTGTTGAGACCCAGCCATTTGCCGTTGCCGATCAGGGGCATTTTTCCACCGGCCATGACCACCGCGCTGACTACATTGGTAATGACCAGTTCGTCGGCTGAAGCTACATAGAGGACGTATTTTTTGTTGTTTTCTTCCATTCTTTTAAGGTCGGATACCAGGCTATCCATATCTGCCCTGTAAAAGTTTCGAAACAAGATCTTTCTCACATGGTAAGAAGTATCTTTCTGGAAATTCTCCGTAAAGCTGCGCACCCGCATAGAATCTTCAGAAGAGATGCCTCCGATGATTAGTGCCTCTTTGGCTTCCAGTTTGCCGGCAGCCAGTTGGGCAGCCGCTTTTGCTTCCGTAATAACACTGGGCTTGATCAAATAAGAAAAAGGATTCTCTCCAATAGCCTTCGGGTTGTCAGACAGAGGATTGAACATATACACCTTGTTCTTCATAGAAAACTCGGACACCGCCTGGTATGGCTCCGGGTACAAAGGGCCGATCATGACGTCCATGTTTTGCATCTCTTGCTGGGCGAGCAATTTCCTCGTATCGCTGTAGCTTCTGCGGGTATCGTAGGCGTGCAGGCGGATGTTGATGCCTTCCTGGTTGAGGTCTTCTGCGGCCAGTTTCATGCCCTGGTACAGGTCCAGTACAAACTGATTGCCTTGCCTGGGCGCTCCGGGAGAGAGTTTTTTATATAAAAAAGGCAGCAGGGCCGCTACGTTGTATACTTCTTTTTTGATGGATGCTGACTGACTGATCGCACCCAGAGCCCCCATATCCAACTTGTAGACTTTTGCCAGCGAATCTGCCAGGGCTTGTTTATTGGCATCAAAGAAGCTTTGAGAAAGATTCTTTACCAATGCTTCTGCAATGATCTGGTCTTTGGGATATTCCCTGAGCAGCGACTGTAGCACAGAGTCGCTCTTTACAGCAGACAGGTAAAATCGTTTCATGGTCTGTGCCTCTTCCTTCGCTTTTTTGTTTTCCGTCTTGTCCAAAAGACTCAGTGCAGGCTGATAATCTTTCTGCTCAAAATAGGTGTTGGCCAGCCAGTAGTTGACCTGGCCGGTATTTTCCCAATTAGGATATTTGTCTTTAAGCTGCAGGAACATATTCTTGGCAAGCGCATAGTCGCCCTGCCGGAAGGCAGAAAGTCCAAAGAAAAAAGAAGCGTAGGGCGCATAAGGATTGGTCTGGCTGATGCGGCTCAGCGGACGGAAAACCTCCAGGGCTTCTTTGTATTGTTGCTGCTCATAAAGCGTTTTGCCTTTTTGGTACTGCGCTTTCAGGCTTTCTCCTGTGGGGTTGTCAACCTGACCTAAAACAGGTAAGCTGTAAATCAAAAAAAATATCCAGGTACAAAGTACCCCGATGCTAAGATGGATTTTCATGGATTTTTTTTAAAGTATAGTTAATGTTATCCTTGAGCATTGAATGTTGAATGCGCCCGGTTGAATATTCAACGAAAAAGCAGTGATCTGATAAAGTACAATTATTCCCATTCTATGGTGGCTGGTGGCTTGGAACTGATGTCATATACCACCCGGTTGACACCTTTTACACGGTTGATAATATCGTTGGATACATTACTTAAAAAATCGTAGGGCAAATGGCTCCAGTCGGCTGTCATGCCGTCTACGCTGCTCACCGCCCGCAGGCTGACGACACTTTCATACGTCCGCTCGTCGCCCATCACACCTACCGACTGGATAGGAAGCAGCATGGCGCCCGCCTGCCAGACCTCCAGATACAGTTGATCCTGCTTGAGCCTGGAGATAAAAATGTGATCCACTTCCTGCAGAAGGCTCACCTTCTCGGGCGTGATTTCGCCTAAGATCCGGATGGCAAGGCCCGGCCCGGGAAACGGATGCCGCTGCAAAATACTGTCGCTGATCTCCAGCGTCTTGCCGACCATGCGCACCTCATCTTTGAAGAGCGATTTGAGCGGCTCAACCACTTTGAGATGCATCTTTTCAGGCAAGCCGCCCACGTTATGGTGCGATTTGATGGTCGCCGAAGGTCCGTTGATCGAAACGGATTCTATGACATCCGGGTAGATCGTTCCCTGCCCCAGCCACTTTACCTCCTGTATGGTGTGTGCTTCTGTATCGAACACCTCGATAAACGTCCTGCCGATGGCTTTTCGTTTCAATTCCGGGTCGGTCACTCCTGCCAGGGCATCATAAAACCGGGCTTTGGCGTCTACGCCTTTCACGTTCAGCCCCATATGCTGGTAAGAAGCCAGCACTTCTTCAAACTCATGCTTGCGCAACAAACCGTTGTCTACAAAGATACAATGCAGGTTTTTACCAATCGCCTGGTGCAGCAGCATGGCAGCCACCGAAGAGTCTACCCCACCCGACAAGCCCATCACTACTTTATCGCTCCCCAACTGCTCGCGGAGCGATGCGACGGTAGATTCCACAAAAATATCGGGTGTCCAGTCCTGGGCGCAGCCGCAGATATGCACCACAAAGTTGCGCAGCACGGTCTTACCTTCCAGCGAATGCGTCACTTCCGGGTGAAACTGTATGCCGTACACTTCTTTGTCTTTCATTTTGTAAGCGGCTACCGCCACCGAAGGCGTGCTGGCGATCACCTCATAGCCTGTCGGCACCGAAGCAATGGTATCCCCATGCGACATCCACACCTGGGAGTCTTGCGTGATCTCTTTGAGCAAACCCGAATGGGTATCTACCTTGCTCAACCGGGCCCGTCCGTACTCCCTGATCTTGGAAGGCAGCACTTCTCCCCCACCCTGCGCTGCCATGAGCTGCGCCCCGTAACAGATGCCCAGCACCGGAAAGGCAAACAGGGGATGCAGGTCCAGGTTGGGCGAGTCGGCGTCTTTGACAGAGCAGGGGCTTCCGGAGAGGATGATGCCTTTGATAGGATTCTCCGTATCGTTCAGGGCGGGAAGATGATGGAAGGGATGAATTTCACAATAGACATTAAGCTCCCGCACCCGCCGGGCGATCAACTGCGTATACTGGGAGCCAAAGTCTATGATCAGAATTCTTTCAGCCATGTGGAGTTTAGGTTTTTAGATACTCTGCATGAGAATTTTTATTAACCACCGCGCCACGGCGGCAAAGCACACAAAGGTTTACACCGCAGCGGCGGCCGCTAAGAACACAAAGATAGCTGCCCAAACCTTTGTGTGCTTCGTGTAATACTTTGTGTGCTTTATGGTTCAAAATTTTTTCCTCATACAGAGTAGTTATAAAGATTAGATATTTATTTTTTAAATGTTAAAGAAAACAATCAACTTCCAACCCCTAATTTGTTTCAATATTAACACAATTCCTTTAAAAGGCGGTACGCTGTCTCATAAAATCAAAGCGTATTGGCATCCGGCGTTGCTTTTTTGATGTCAGGAAGCTGAGGAAGGTTATCCAAGCCGGAGACGCCGCCCGATACGATGAACTTCATGATCTCGGCGCCGGGCGCATCCAGCAACGTGACGTACTGAGCCGGAACGATATACAAATTGCCCGAAAAGTTGTAAGAGTGCGGCAGATAGACCGCCACCTGTCCTTCCAGACCCAGCACCGATAAATCTTCCTGCGTGATAAAGCCAGGCTTCTGAATGGTATAGCTCGGGTCTAAGGTCACCAGCACCGGCTGGTTGAATTTTTTCTTGTCGCCTACAAACGCCGAGATCAAATCTTTGAGCGATGAGTAAATAATATTCACCAGCGGCACGCGGATCAGCACATCTTCCAGTACGCCAAACAGCGGGCCGGCTAACAAGGTAGATGCCAGGTAGCCTATCAGGGTGATAGAGACAAAAATAGTCAGCAGCCCCAGGCCGGGAAAATTATAGGGAAGCAATCCGTCCAGCCAACTGATGGCCAGGATGATAATATATATCGTAAGCGCGATCGGGACAATGAAGAGCAGTCCTCTGAAGAAGTAAGTAGCTAATCTATTCATATTGTTTGATGGTTAAGTCCAGGTAAGTATACGCTTTTTCTTACTGAACAAAGCGGTGAAACAAAAAAAGGTTTTACACACCTGTAAAACCTTTTTGGTTGATAAATAAGTCCCTTTCAGATGGCAATCCCTACGAAAGATAAGAAGGCAATGCCCATCAGCCCGGTGATCAGCATGGTGATGCCCAGGCCTTTCAGCCCGTCCGGCACATTAGAATATTTCATTCTTTCACGGATAGCGGCCAGAGCTACAATCGCCAGCAGCCAGCCTATGCCGGAGGTGAATCCAAAGACGGTAGCTTCCACAAAGGTATAATCTCTTTGTACCATAAAGAGCGAAGAACCCAGAATGGCGCAGTTCACCGCGATCAGGGGCAGAAAAATACCCAGCGTTCCGTACAGCGCAGGCGATATTTTTTCAATGACCATTTCTACCAACTGTACCATAGCAGCGATAACGGCGATGTACATGATAAAACGCAAGAAAGTCAGGTCAATCCCGGCAAACTGCTCACCTATGCCGGGAATCCAGGTCAAAGCGCCTTCATCAAGAATAAACTCCTGTAAAATCCAGTTGAGCGGCACGGTGATCGTCAGTACGAACACGACGGCGGCGCCCAGACCGGTAGCTGTAGACACTTTCTTGGATACGGCCAGGTAAGAACACATGCCCAGGAAGTAAGCCAGCACCATGTTTTCAATAAAAATGGATTTGATGCCTAAATTGATAAGTTCCATATGTTTTTAGTTTTAATCGTTATCGTTCTACGTGACCTGTGACAGACCTTTGCACCCAGATAATAATACCCAGTATCATAAACGCACCAACCGGGCTGACCATCAGACCGTTGTTTCGGAAGTTTTCCAGGCCTATCGCTTCAAAGACAGGAAAGCCAAAGAGTGCGCCCGCCCCGAACAACTCGCGGAAGAAAGCCACTGCCAGGATGATCCAGGCATAGCCCAACCCGCTGCCCAGACCGTCTAATACCGAATCGTAAGGCTTGTTGCCCATCGCATAGGCTTCCAGCCTGCCCATGACGATACAGTTGGTAATGATCAGACCAACGAAGACGGTAAGCGTCTTCCAGGCATCATAAAAATACGCTTTCAGCACCTGATCCACGATGGTGACCAGGGTAGCCACGACGGCTAACTGCACGATGATGCGCACCCGCCCCGGCACCAGGTTTCGGATCAGGGAAATGATCAGGTTGGAAAATATAATAACAAACACGACCGAGACAGCCATGATCAGCGTGGGGCTTAATACGGTAGTTACCGCCAGCGCCGAACAGATGCCTAACACCTGTACGGTAACCGGGTTATCGTCATTTAACGGGTCTGAGACCAGTTTCTTCCGCCGCTTCGAGAGCAGCGCTTCAGACTCTTTCTTCTTAACTTCAGGTTTTTCTGCGACTTCTGTACTCATACAATCAGTTTTTAAAAAATTTTATAAAGACTAAACATCAGTATACTGCTTGGCAGGCCCGGGTTTCTTCAAATCTCCGCCTACTTTCTTCAGGTAAGCCTGGTAATAAGTCAGATAGTTGGAGATCATTTTATTGACGCCCACGGCTGTCATGGTAGCTCCCGACAGTCCATCTACTTCGTTATCTCCATAGATGCTGGGGTCTCCCGTCTCTCCTTTTAACATCTTTACGGCGACCAGCTCGCCCAGGTCGTCATAGATTTTTTTGTTCTTGAATCTTTCCTGCACTTCTACACTGGTAATGCGCGCTCCCAGACCGGGCGTTTCGCCTGCATGGTCAAAGATAGCGCCCTGTATGGTTTCCATATCGCTTTTCAAGGCAATATAGCCCCAAATTTTATCCCACAAGCCATTGCCGTAAACAGATAAAATATAAGCTTCTACCTTGCTGGTATCTTCCTGGTTCAGAAATTGAAATACCGGAAAAAGCCTTTGTTCGGGCGGCAGCTTAAACTGCTGTCCGATGCTGACGGCTTCGGCAATAACAGGGGCGCCATCAACTTCTTTTACTTCTTCTCCTTTAATATTGACCACTATAGACTTGATCCGCTGGTTGTAGATCGCCGGAACGTCGTCTGTTGGTTTCAATTCCATGACGGCTGCCAGTATCTTCTTCTGGGTGTCGAGCGCTACCTGTTTTTCCTGCATGGGCCGCAGTCCGATGGCGGCAAAGGAAAGCATTCCGCCCAAGAGGATCGTCAGTATGGCGGAAAAGATGAGAATATAAGTGTTAGACTGTCGCACGTTGTAACCTCCTTTTTTTATTAGCTTGAATAACAAAATGATCAATCAGCGGGGCAAAGACATTCATAAACAGCACGGCCAGCATAATCCCTTCCGGGTAAGCCGGATTCAGTACTCTTATAATGACGGTAATAACACCGATCAGCGCCCCGTACACCCATTTGCCAGGCTCTGTATGAGCAGCCGACACAGGATCGGTAGCCATAAAGACAGCACCGAAGGCCAAACCGCCCATCACCCAGTGATAGTAAGGGGGCATATTCATAAATTCGTTGGCACCTCCAAGGTTCAGCAGATAGCCCAGCGCCAAAGCGCCTCCAAAGACGCTGACAATGATCTTCCAGCTTCCCACCCCCGTAGCGATCAGGATGATAGCTCCTATGAGCGCCATCAGGGTAGACGTCTCGCCGATAGAGCCTGGAATAAATCCTACGAACATATTCCAAAACTCAAACATGCCCTGGTTGACAGAGTCCAGCGTAGCTGTGACGGTCTGTGTGCCTTCCGCTACTACTGTTTCGGCAGACAAACCCAGCGCAGTAGCACTGGTAAATCCATCGGCATATTTTTCTCCGTTCAGAAAATACCACACATCGCCCGACATATCGGTAGGATAAGCAAAATACAGGAATGCCCGGGCGGTCATCGCTACGTTCAGCACATTCATACCGGTGCCGCCGAATACTTCTTTAGCAATGACCACCGCAAAGACAGTAGCCAGCGCCACCTGCCACAAAGGAATGGTAGGTGGCATGATCAGCGGAATGAGCATACCCGTGACCAGGAACCCTTCGTTGATGGGGTGTTTTCTGAGCACAGCAAAAATCACTTCTACCAAACCTCCTGTCGCATACGCAACAATGACGACGGGCAGTACCACTTCAGCGCCCAAGAGTACCTTCTGCCAGAAGGTAGCCTCCTGTCCGGTCGCTACGTAGTGCATTAATCCTACATTATAAATACCAAAGAGCAGCGCGGGGACCAGGGCGATGACGACGGTCATCATCATTCGCTTCAGATCAACGGCATCTCTGATGTGGGCGCCTTTAACGCCTGTGGTATGATTAGGCGTAAAAATGAAAGTTTCGCCTGCTTCAAAGAGATAGTGAAATCTCTCCAGCTTCCCCCCTTTTTCAAAAAGGGGTTTTTGTTTGTCTAATATATTCCTAAGAGCCTGCATATAGTGTTAAGCAATTAACTAAACCTGATTAAATTAATTCCCTTTCGTAGTATGGCTTGTATGTCGTGCTTGGATACATCAATAAATTCACACAAGGCCAGGTCTTCTTCTATGACTTCAAAGATGCCCAGACCTTCCATCTCATCGTAGTCTTCTGCCATGATCGCTTTGAGCAGGTATTCGGGCAAAATATCCATCGGCGTGACTTTTTCGTAGATGCCTGTTTGCACGAAAGCCCTTTCTTCGCCCCTCATATTACTATCTAACACATATTCTTTTTTTGGGTTCAAAAATGACAACAAACCGAAATGACGGTGAAAACTTAATTTGTTAGCGGTCGGTTTGATCCACCCTAACAACTCATAATAGTCGCCTTCGGGGATGACCGTGAGCTGGTGGTCGTAGAAACCCAGGTGGCCGTCGCGGCTGATCTTTTCGCCCGTCAGCACGTTGCCGGAAATAAAGCGCACGTGGTCTTGCTTGAGGTTGTTTTCTACAATCTTGTCAATACAAGCGCCTAAATACGTCTGGTAATACTGCGGCTTTTTTACTTCCGAGCCGGTCAGTGCTATGACCTTAGAGGCATTATAGATACCTTTCAGAAAAAGCTTGCCGATCTGTACCACACCGTACGGATTGATCGTCCAGACAATATCGCCCTGGTTGATAGGATTGATATGGTGGATATGGACGCCCACGTTGCCGGCGGGATGCTTGCCGGAGAACTTAGTGAACTGTACGCCTTTGGCATTGGAAAATACAGGCGACACCTCAGCGTCAGCATCGATGCCTATGTTTATTTTTTCAATGGTGAATTTTTTGAGCACTTCGATGCCCGCCTCAAAAAAAGCGGACTGTCCTTTTAGCAAAATGTCATAATCCGGCGCCAGCGGGTGGGTGTCAAAGGTAGAAATAAAGATGGCTTTGGGCGTGTCGACAGGGTCTGCTACAATGCCGTAAGGACGCTGGATGATCTGCGGCCAAACGCCACTGGAAAGCATCACCTCCTGGGCATCCTGGCGGCTAAGCCCAAGTATTTCGGTGGAGGAATACTCTTTGAACTTTTCATGTTCTATCTTTTTGTCGGCCAGGATTTTAATCTCCAGCAGCACCCTTCTGTCTCCCCGTTTGACTTCTGCCACTTCGCCGCTCACCGGGGCGCAGTATTTAACGCTGCTCATTTTCTTATCGTAGAGAACAGGCGTACCGGCTTTGACGGTATCTCCTTCGTTTACCACAACTTTGGGTCGTTGCAGCCCAGGAAAATCGGAGGGCTTTAAAGCGTAAGTTTCGGAATGAATGGTGTCGGCAAGGGTCTTTTCTGCTTTTCCGGCCAGGTTTATATCAAATCCTTCTTTGAGTTTGATGTGCTGAGACATTATTTTACTTTGTGTGACAAACGTTGGTTACCTCAAAAAACGCTGCAAAAATAATCAAAATCAGATAATAACCTTATAAAATCAGTTTTATTAGAATTTAGGTTTTAGCCCGTATATCCATTCAATCCCTCAGTCCTTCAATACGCAGCTCTCACCAATCTCCCGGATGGCGTCTGCTACATTTTGCATCAGCCACAAAGGCGTTGAGGTAGCGCCGCAAATACCTGCTTTTTGGGCTTCTTCAAACCACTCAGGCAATAGTTCTTGTTCGTTTTCAATAAAATAGCTATGCACATTTTCAGTTTTGCATACCTGGTACAAGGCTTTGCCGTTAGAACTTTTTTTACTGCTCACAAAGATCACCACGTCTTGCTCCCGGGCAAATTTTCTTAGCTGCGGTTCCCTGTTAGAAACCTGGCGGCAGATGCTGTCGTTGGCCTGAAAAGCGACCGTTTGCAGATCGCGGCTGGCTGCCCGCATACGCTCCTCCATCAGGGCTTTGATATGGTAAAACCCTTTGGTGCTTTTGGTAGTCTGGCTAAACAACGTCACCGGTTTGGTAAAGTCAACCATTTCCAGGTCTTCTTCCTGCATGACAATGATGGCCTTGCCGTTGGTCTGTCCGGTCAGACCGATCACTTCGGCGTGTCCGGGTTGTCCGTAGATGACGATCTGCCCCTGGCTTTCTTCCATATGGTCAAAAGCATTTTTCACCCGGTTTTGCAGTTTGAGTACCACCGGGCAGGAAGCATCTACCAGTTCTATGTTATTATGGGCAGCCACCTGGTAGGTTTCGGGCGGCTCCCCATGCGCACGAATAAGTACTTTGCAGTCTTTCAGGGTTGCCAGGTCTTCCCGCGTGATGATGCGAAGCCCTTTGGCATGGAGGCGTTCAACCTCCATATCATTGTGCACAATATCGCCAAGGCAATACAGGGTTTTGCCGTGTTCCATCTCATCTTCTGCCATCTGTATGGCAAACTCCACCCCAAAACAATAGCCTGAATTTTGATCTATGGTTACTTCCATGTGATTCATTTTTTATGCTAAGCTCACGATTGAGCCATAATCTTTTTTGCCAACGCCACCACCTGGTCTACCTGCTGCTGAAAAGTCAGGCAGGAAGTATCAATGACGATAGCACCGGGTGCTTTCACCAGTGGATTTTCTTTCCTGCCGGAGTCCATGGCATCGCGTGCCGTCAGGTTTTTTTTAATAGTTTCCAGGTCTACTGCCTGTCCTTTTTCCAGCAACTCTTTCTGCCGCCGTTCGGCTCTGACGGGCACGGCTGCTGTCATAAAAATTTTCAGGGCAGCCTCCGGAAAAACATTCGTTCCGATGTCCCGTCCGTCCATTACGATTTTTTTGTCTTTGCCCAAAGCCCGTTGCTGCGCCACCATCGCCCTGCGTACTTCCGGGATGGCGCTAACCTGGCTTACCTGCTGAGCAACGGCCATTTGCCTGATCTCTTTTTCAACATAAGTACCATTCAGGTAAGTTTCAAAATTTTCACTGTTTTTTCCGGGCAAAAATGTGATGTTGATATCCTGAACGGCTTTCTCTATTTGCCCGGCATCGGAGAGGTCAACGGCATGGCGGATAAAATACAGGGTGGCGGCGCGGTACATGGCGCCGGAGTCTATATAAGTATAATGAAGGGCTTTGGCTACGGCTTTGGCGGTGCTGCTTTTTCCGCAACCGGAGTGACCGTCTATAGCAATGATCATATCCTGGGGCATATCAGCAATCTTTCACCGGACAAGGAATGGCTCCTTTCTTAGGCAGTTTTCTAGCTTTATGTCCGGTAGCGCAACCACCCAGCAACAAGGCAAGGATGAGTAACTTTACTACTACTATTTTTCCTTTATGCACTATTTCCATGAATTTTCAAATTTGGGCAAAGGTAATAAAACAATAACATACCATAAGCAAGTAAACCGGATATTCAAGCACCCTTAATATCCCGGCAGACTTGTGCGGTGAGATGAGACGAAATAAAATTTTGTTTATTTTTTCCATCAAAAAAATAAACATAACGAGCATTTACAGGCTATTTTGTTTAGCCATACACAGAAATCTACTTGACGAAAACGTTAATAAAAGGCATTGATTGTTGTAGGGATACTAACAAATAAGAATTTTTTATGAAAATTTCACCGTTACATGCCGGTAAAGAGCAACTACAAAGCGTGTTTAAAGCGGTTTAAGAATAATTTTACGATTTTGCAAAAATTTTCAACAACATTATGAAACCTTTATTGGCTTATCAACGTCCTTACCATATATATAGGTAATATCTATGAACCACGGTTCATTTTTTATAAAAGAAATTAAGATTTTGATTGAGTAGTTTTAGGTTGTTGTATTAGTAGTGGAAAAAGTGAACCTCGTAGGTTCACTTTTTTTTGTTAATATTGCCTATGGTTTATTTATCCGTAGAATCTCTCTCCAAGCAATACCTGACGGCTGAGGGCAAAGAAAAACCCCTTTTCAAACAGATCTCGTTCGGCATAGAACAAGGCCAGAAAGTGGCGCTGGTAGGCATCAACGGCTCAGGCAAATCTACCCTGCTCCGCATTATTGCCGGGCTGGAAACGCCCGACGAAGGGCAAGCGGTTTTTAAAAACGGCGTATCCGTTGCCTTTGCTGATCAGAATCCTTTCTTTCACGAAGGAGAAACGGTCATTTCCTCCATTTATCACAGCCAGAACGAAACCCTGCGCCTGCTGAAAGCCTATCGCCAGGAACTGTATCATCCGCAGTCTACCGACCGTCTTCAGGATCTGATCACCCGCATTGATAACATCAACGCCTGGGATTATGAAAGCCAGATAGAACAAATCCTGGGCGAACTGGGTATTTACGACCTGGACCAGCCCGTAGCCCAGCTTTCCGGCGGACAAAGAAAAAGGGTGGCACTGGCACGCGCCCTGATCGAAAAACCTCACTTTCTGATCCTGGACGAACCCACCAACCACCTGGACTTAGACACCATAGAATGGCTGGAAAACTACTTGTCCTCCCAGCAGATGTCGTTGCTGCTGGTCACGCACGACCGTTATTTTCTCGAGAAGGTCACCCAGGAAATTATAGAACTGGACCGGGGGCAGATTTTCCGTTACAAAGGGAACTACGCTTATTTCCTGGAAAAAAAAGATGAAAGGCTCACCCAGCAGCAGACAGAAGTAGACAAAGCGCAGAACCTGTTCAGAAAAGAGCTGGACTGGATGCGCCGCCAGCCCAAAGCGCGGGGCACCAAAGCCAAATACCGGGTAGAGGCTTTCGAAGAAGTAAAAGACAAAGCCCAGCAACGCACCCAGCAGCCAGGCATGGAACTCAGCATACAAGGCAGGCGGCAGGGCAAGAAGATCCTGGAAATTTCAGACATATCCAAGTCTTACCCGGAAAAAAAGCTCATTGAGCATTTTACCTACACCTTTCGCAAACGAGACCGTATCGGTATCATCGGCAAGAATGGCTCGGGCAAAACCACCCTGATCAACATGATCACCGGACAGATCCCACCGGACGGTGGTATGGTAGATGTAGGTTCGACCACCGTTTTTGGGTATTATACCCAGCAGGAAATTCAGTTTCAGCCCGGGCAAAAAGTGATTGATGTCGTCAAGGAAGTAGCAGAAGTCATCGAACTCAGCAAGGGCAGTTTTATCTCCGCTTCCCAGTTTTTACAGCATTTTCAGTTTCAGCCCGATATGCATTATACCCAGGTAGCCAACCTGAGCGGGGGGGAGAAAAGAAGGCTGCAACTGCTGCGGGTGCTGATGAAAAACCCAAATTTCCTGATCATGGACGAGCCGACCAACGACCTGGATCTGATCACCCTGAATGTGCTGGAAGATTTCTTGCTGCGCTTTGAAGGCTGCCTGGTGCTGGTCTCCCACGACCGTTATTTTATGGACCGGCTGGTAGAACATTTGTTTCTGCTGGAAGAAAACAGTGGCGATGTCAGGGATTTTCCTGGAAATTATACAGACTTCCGCCAGTCGGAGTTAGTCAAAACGCAGGATGCTACAGATACTGTCAAGGCAAAAAAAGCAACTTTCGGAACGGCAGATAATAAGGTTTCCGCTCCCCGGTCTTCCAACAAACCTTCTTACCAGCAACAGAAGGAATACGAAACACTGGAAAAAGAGATCGCTTCGCTGGAGCAGCAAAAGCAGCAACTACTTGCTGATCTCAACCAGCTTTCGCTGGAAGGCTCGGCAGACCACGAAGCGCTGACGGCTTTATCATTGGAGATTGAGGCAGTGACCCGGCAGATTGATGCTAAGTCGGATCGGTGGCTGGAGCTGGCTGAGATTATAGGATAACAACCTGTATGTAATTTGGCTGGTGAGCTTAGACGTTCACATGCCGCGGGGACGCTTTCAAAGTAAACCGAAAGGTACTTCCCTTTCCCGGCTCACTTTGTACCCATATCTTTCCGCCGCTGATCTCTACAAATTCTTTGCACAGCACCAAGCCCAGGCCTGTGCCCATTTCGTCGGCAGTGCCGCGTTCGCTCTGCGAGACTTTGAGGCTGAAGAGTTTTTCCTGTTGTTCTTGGCTCATCCCTACCCCATTGTCGGTGACGCTGATCACCAGATGGCCATCCCCCGGTCTTTCACCAATGATCACCTCCCCGCCCTGGCGGGTAAATTTGATGGCATTGGCAACCAGGTTTCTCATCACCAGGTTTACCAGGTCCGGGTCGGACAAAGCTTCGGTGTGCGGATCAATGAGGTTCTTTAAGGTGATGTTTTTCTTCTGCGCACTCGCTTTGAAAAGCTTTAGGTTGTCTTCGGCAATACTGTATACGGATACCGGCACTTTCCTGAGTTCAATGCCCTGCATCTGGGATTTGGTCCAGGTAAGCATGTTGTCCATCAGTTGGATCAGTATATTGACCTGTTCGTCCAGGCTTTTTGACATACTTACAAACTCTTCTACGTTCAAAGCGCCGGCGTCCAGCAGGTGCAACATCCCCTGCAGGGAGTTGAGCGGACTTCTCAGATCGTGAGAAATGACCGACAACAACTTGTTTTTTACGGTATTAAGCTGTTCGAGTTCTGCCTTTTGCTGCTCTATGCTCTCTGTCCTTTGCCTGACCATAGTCACCAGCTTTTTGTTGGTCTTTTTGAGCGACCTGCTACGGTAGAAATTGTAGCCGAATACCAACAGTACGGAAGCCAGCAGAATCAATGCCTTAAACAAGAGGGTTTGGTAGAAGTGAGGTCTCTGGTAAACCTGTATCGAGGCTCCCTGGCGATTCATGTATCCATCGCTGTTTTCTGCTATCACTCTGAAAACGTAACTGCCGGGCGGCAAGCCCGTGTAGGTTACCTCGCGGCTGTTGTCTGCATCCATCCAGTATGTGTCAAAACCTTCCAGATAGTAGTGGAAACGTATTTTTTCGGGAGCGGAATAATCAAAGGCAGTAAACTGAAACTGCACCCTTTGTGTACCTGCCGGTATAGTCACAGGCTGGTTGGCTGGCAAGACGGTGCTGTCCATCCTTACCTGTTCAATCAGCACATTGGGTGGAGGTCTGCGCCCGGGCAGGGCTGCCGGATTGATCATGGCCATACCCTTCAGGGTAGCTATCCAAAGTTTGCCATGCGGACCCCGGGCCGCAGAGGAAGCTCCTGTGACCTGGCTGGTCCTCATGCCATCGGATTGATCATAGAGTTTGTACGACACCGTCTTGAGGCTATCCTGGGCAAACTGACTTTTGTCTGCCCGGATGACCCCTTTGTCGGTTGTCATCCATAAGTGCGTATTGTCTTCCAGTATCTGATAAACGGTATTGGCCGGTAAGCCCTGTTTGGTATTAAAGGAAGTAAAACGCCCGTGTGTATACCTGGCCAGTCCGTTGCCGGTGCCTATCCATAAAGTTCCTTCCTTATCTTCGTATACCTGAAAAATAATGTTGCTGGGCAAGCCCTCTTTCACAGAGAAATTAACAAACCGGTCGCCCGTATAGCGATGGAGCCCGCCGCCGTTAGTTCCTACCCAGAGGTGGTTGTGGCTGTCTACCAAGGTGGACATGACAAATTCATTCTCTAATCCGTCATTTTTTCCAAAAGCTTCAAACGTTCCATCCCGTCCGTGAGCCAGTCCGTTGGAGGTACCGATCCACAGATTGCCCTGCTGGTCTTCGCTGATCGTTCTGATGTGGGAAGAAGGCAGCCCCTGCCGTATGGTGTATTTTTGGTGGTCTGTGAAGTTGATCAAACCTTCTGAAGTAGCAATCCACAACTTGCCTTGCTGGTCTCTGTGAATGGCTTTGACCTGCTGCCTGACAGAAGTAGCCGTAATAACACCTTTCTTCATGCTGGCAAGCCCCCTCACGGTGCCTATCCATAGGCACGTATCTTCGGGGTATATGGTGTTGACAATTTCGTCGGGCAGCCCTTCGGCAACGCCGTAATTCAGGAAGCTACTTTTCTTGATCCTACCGATGCCATGACGATAAGAGCCTATCCATAGGTTTTTTTGCCCGTCTTCTATAATAGCTTGCACCATAGGATGGGCAAAGCCTTCAGAGGTCGACAGCATATCCCACTGCCCGCCGGCATAACGGATGATGCCCTGCTCGGTGCCAAACCACAGGCTGCCGTAGCTATCCTCGTAAATAGTATTGACAAAGTAGTCGGCTGGGCGGCATTCCGCAAAGCGGGTGGCTTTGCTATGCTTCCTGATCTGTTCTGGGTCTAACAAACTCAATCCGCGCGCCGTCCCGATCCACAAATTTCCTTTACGGTCTCTGCACAGACCATTGATCGAGACATTTTTCCAGGAATACGGGTAGTGCCACACGCTGTCTTGCAGATAGTTGTACTGAAACAACCCTTCTCCTGCGGTCCCGATCCACAGGTTGTTTTCCTCGTCGGCGATCAGTGCGGTAACATCAATACCTTTGAGTTGGGGATGATCCCAGCGCCTTACTTTCCCGGTATCCAGAAAAGCAAGCCCCTGTTTGGTTCCTACCCAAATTCTGTCTGTAGCGTCCTGTGTGATGGCCGTAAGGGCAACCGCCCTTAGCGTTGAATCAACAGCCAGGCGATGGAAGGCAAAGTCTTTGTATCTGATCAGTCCGCTCTCATCAGTTCCTATCCACAGATTTCCCTGTTTGTCTTCGTAGAGTGCGTTGACGCCGGGGTGGGTGAAAGCTTCGCAGTTGCCGGGGTGAAATAGCTTAAAGGTAACGCCGTCAAACCTGATAAGCCCGTCGTACGTGGCAAACCACAGATAGCCTTCGCTACCCCGGGCGGCATCCAGGATGGTGTTGGTGGGCAAACCATCCTCCACCGTCCAGCTATCTACTGTATATTGGTCCAGATCTTTTAGGGTACTCCTGACCTGTTGTGCCAAAGCAGGTCCAAGGGCCAATATGTTCAGACAGATAACTGCAAACAAGCAGCGCAAATATAACAATATGCTGTTTTGCATTTGCCGTATAACTATAGATAGTAGTTTACCAAACAATTTATATCCCAACGTAATCTTATGGAGTAGATTTTGCCGATAAAGGTATTTATTTGTTAAACAATGAAAGTTTAATGGAGGTTATGCCAGGGAAGACGTTTCTCAACAATAACCTCAAACATCATGTTAATCACCACTACACACCAGGTTGAAGGTAAGCGCGTTGTCCAATACATAGGCTTGGTCACGGGCGAAGCCATCATTGGCGCCAACATCTTCAAAGACCTTTTTGCCGGTATCCGCGATATTGTAGGCGGACGCTCCGGCTCCTATGAATCTGCCCTGCGGAAAGCTAAAAACTATGCTTTGGAAGAATTGGAAGAACGTGCCAAAAAGGCAGGCGCCAATGCCGTCATCGGCGTAGACTTAGACTATGAAACCCTGGGCAAAGACGCCGGTATGTTGATGGTCAGCGCCAGCGGGACGGCTGTCGTGCTGGAATGATAGCTTATCTATCATTAGGGACTGCTCAGTTTTGTAGTGTCAACAAACCCGCTTATGGAGATATCGGCCGACGTACTTGAGGAATTATTTGCCTATAACCGGGCTGCCAATCAGAAGATTATCCATGTTTTCTACGACTTAAATTTTTCCGACGAAAAAGCGTTCAGCCTTTTTAGCCATGTACTTAATGCACATCACCTATGGCTGGCACGAATACGGCAGCAAGAAGCTCAATTCGGGGTCTGGCAGGTACATCTGGTAGCAAATTTTAATGAAATAGACGAAACCAATCATACTGAAACAGCCTCTCTACTGGTAGCCACCCCTGACCTGAGCGAAATGATTATTTATCAAAACAGCAGTGGCAAGTCTTACCAAAACCGGATTAGCGATATGTTGCTGCATGTGATCAACCACTCAACCTATCATCGCGGACAAATCGCCAGCCTTATTCGGCAGCACGGGTTGGAGCCGCCCGCAACGGACTATATATTCTACCAAAGAGAAAAACAATGAAAATTTTCTTTTCAGAGTATAACACCGATTACACTTCCTATACTTTCTCTTATGCTGTTTACTGCATCAAAGAAAAGCAGGAAGAACTGCCCGGTATATATGCCCGCGGGTTTCTGCCCTACACGGGCGACCTTTCGCTCTCGCAAGACATCTTTTACTTAGCCAGAAGCCTTCGCATTGACCTGGCGCGCTACCAGTGTACTTCGGAAAACCGGCGGGTAGACCGCAAGGTGCAACCTTTAGCCATCACCATGGCCGTCGTTGACAAAGCCGGTTTTGATGGACAAGACCCGGCGTTCCGCCAATTTTGCACGACTTACGCCGAAGAAAGATTTGCCGGGGGCAGCATGGAGACCGACCGCCTGCAATACGTACTGGAGCGCGATACGCTGACCCATATCTTCACTTTCCGGACGGCCGAAAAAGTGTACGGCTATGTGTTTGCCGCCCTGCAAGGCAATATGCTGCACTACTGGTTCGCCTTTTATGATACGGACTATATGCGCTCCCATTCCCTGGGCAAATGGATGATGTGGAAAGTCATTGACTGGGCGCACGGGCAAGGGCTGGCTTATGTGTACATTGGCACCTGTTACAAAGAAAAATCCCTGTATAAAGTACGCGACCACAAAGGCGCCGAGTTTTTCGACGGCCAGCAATGGAACCAGGACATAGCGCTGCTCAAAGCGCTTTGCAGCACGGATGAACAGCCTAAAGAAAAAGACCGGTTTAAAATAAAAGGAACGCTTTAGGTGCCGAATATCTTGCTCAGTACATTTTTTCTGACGGGCTTGGCAGAAAGCCCGGCCAGGTTGATGATGTCAACGATGTCTTTGGAAGCCAGGGTATCATTGCCCGTAACGGTGAGCACATTGTCTTGGGCAGCGGTATCTACCTGCCACTGAAAGATTTCCTGCGCATTGTCAAGGTAAGAGGAAACCTTGTCCAGACATCCTCCGCAATTGATGTTGGTTTTAAACTGATAGGTTCTCATAGGTTAGGTCTTTAAGCTGAGATACAAAATTATGAATTTCTTTTTAGGAAAGTAAGTTCCCCTGGCTGAAAGTTGAAGAAAATTGTGTTCAGGTGTTTACGTAATACGGGTAGGCTTGACAGAAAAGAATCCATCCCCCCACCGGTTTCACAACACCCAACAGTCCGGCACGTACACGCTCCACACCGTCTACATAGTGCAGACATTGGCGGAGGTTCACTCACCGACCGGTCAGACTACATCTGGCAGCCAAATAAGTGGTATAGCCAACCGGATCGTCCTCTGTTCTGTCTTTATCATGTGCTATGACCGGCCGGTCAGCAGACTTTCAGCGTGTTTTACGCCATGAAACCATTCGGACAGAAGACTCTTGAGTACCTGAGATGTCCCCAAGCCGGCCGGTGGGTAGACCCTAAAGCTGCTATAAAGTGCTGTAGCCGACCGGCTTTGGCACTGTTTCAAGGGAAAAAGTAACCAGCAACATATCAGCACCCTAACACTCTCGCACCTTAACACTTTAACACACTTACGCACCGGAACATTTGGAAAAAAACAGCATGGGTGCTTATTTGCAGGATGAAACGACTGATCCGCTGGGCGATCCGGTATGTGCCTCGCCAGCAACTCCAAAGGTTGGGCAAGCCGCTACTCCGGTGGCTGGCTTATTTTTACCGGGGAAACCAGGTCTACTGCCCTGTAGATAACCGCGCCTATCGCAAATTTTTGCCTTACGGACGCATCCACCCCCGCCCCAACGCCTTGTGCCCGGGCTCGCTCACCCTGGAACGGCACCGCCTGATGTGGCTGTATCTGAAAGAAAAGACTAACTTTTTTACCAAAACGCACAAAGTGCTGCACATCGCACCGGAGATTTGCTTTATCCCCATCTTTGAGCGAATGCACAACCTGGAGTACCTCACCGCCGACCTGGACTCTCCCTGGGCGCAGCTCAAAATGGACCTGCACCAAATCCCGTTTTCAGAACACACCTTTGATGTGGTTTTCTGCAACCATGTGATGGAGCACGTAGACGACGACCTGCAATGTATGCGCGAACTCTACCGCGTACTCAAACCCGGCGGATGGGCCATCATACAATCGCCCACCTACCCAATGGAGCAAACCTACGAAAACCCTTTGCTGACGCATCCGGCGGAGCGCGAACTCGCCTTCGGACAGCGCGACCATGTGCGGAAATACGGGCAGGACTATGGCGACCGCCTCCGGCAGGCAGGTTTTACAGTGAAAGAAGACAATTTTGTGCAACAATTTACGGCTGAACAAATCCGCTGGTATGCGCTGATCCCTGATGAGATCGTTTACTTTTGTGAGAAAGGATTGAGGGATTGAGGGATTGAAAGGCTATCATTGATGCTATGATCATTTCAAAATAGTGTTTGTATATTCGCTGTCTACCATAAACATGTTCTATACTTTAAAAAGCAATATCAGTCCTTCAGTCCCTCAGTCCTTCAGCTCTTAAAAAGCAACGCGTGAAATATTCCATCATCATTCCGGTATATAATCGTCCTGGGGAACTTGAAGAGTTGCTGGAGAGTCTGACCTTGCAAACGTACCGGCATTTTGAAGTATTGGTGGTAGAAGACGGCTCGCAGGTGCG
>JBBSNI010000038.1:0-23668 GCA_038232695.1 Cytophagales bacterium | reverse complement strand
CTATTTAATACTAAAAATGATGGATGAAAGTTCAGCTTACGCCTCTGTCAGGCCAAATTGAAGAAACTTTCCGGATTGTTCTTTGAAAAGATCGGCAAAGGCGGCTACGCTCAGACTGCCCATATCCCCTTCACCGTGCCGACGGACGGCGACCGTATCATTTTCTTCTTCCTGCTCGCCTACGATGAGCATAAAAGGAATTTTGCTGATCTCTGCATCCCTGATCTTCCTGCCAATCTTCTCATCTCGGTGGTCTACCGTGCCGCGAATATCCTGGGCTTCCAGATATTGTTGCACCTGGCTGGCATAGTCTGCATATTTTTCAGAGATAGGCAGCACGGCTACCTGCTCGGGCGACAGCCACAGAGGCAGGTTGCCGCCGGTATGTTCCAGCAGGATCGCCACAAACCGCTCTATAGAGCCAAACGGCGCACGGTGGATCATCACCGGACGATGCTTCTGATTGTCGGCACCAATGTAAGTCAGATCAAAACGCTCGGGCAGGTTATAGTCTACCTGTATGGTGCCCAACTGCCATTGCCTGTTCAAAGCATCCCGTACCATAAAATCCAGTTTGGGTCCATAAAAGGCCGCTTCGCCATATTCGGTCACCGTGATTAGCTTTTTTTCCTCAGCGGCTTCTATGATGGCTTGCTCGGCCAGTTCCCAGTTTTCTTCATTGCCAATATATTTAGAGCGGTCTACCTTATCGCGCAAAGAGATTTGTGCCGTAAAGTTTTCAAAACCTAAGCTATTGAATACGTACAGCACCAGGTCAATGACTTTTTTAAACTCATCCATGACCTGATCGGGGCGGCAGAAGATGTGCGCATCGTCTACAGTAAAACCACGTACCCTGGTCAGCCCATGCAACTCGCCGCTTTGCTCATAACGATACACCGTACCAAACTCAGCATAGCGCAGCGGCAATTCTTTGTAAGAGTGCGGTTTGTTCTTATAAATCTCGCAGTGGTGCGGGCAGTTCATCGGCTTGAGCATAAACTCTTCGTCCTCATGCGGCGTCTTGATGGGCTGAAACGAATCTTTGCCATACTTCTCATAATGCCCGGAAGTTACATACAACTGCTTGTGCCCAATATGCGGCGACATGACCTGCTGATAGCCTGCTTTTAGCTGGGCTTTTTTCAGGAAGTTTTCCAGCCTTTCCCGCAAAATGACGCCTTTGGGCAGCCACAGTGGCAAGCCTGCGCCCACTTTTTCGGAGAAAGTAAACAGTTCTAACTCCTTGCCCAGCTTGCGGTGGTCGCGCTTTTTGGCTTCTTCCAGTAGTTCAAGATATTCTGTAAGCTCTTTTTGCTTGGGAAAGGTAATGCCGTAGAGCCGGGTCAACTGCTTATTCTTCTCATCGCCCCGCCAGTAAGCGCCGGCAATGTTGGTCAGCTTAACGGCTTTGATAAACCCGGTACTCGGGATATGCGGCCCGCGGCACAAGTCGGTAAAGTTGCCCTGCTGGTAAAACGTAATGCAACCATCCTCTAACTCCTGTAGTAAGTCCAGCTTGTATTCATCTCCTTTTTCAGTAATGTATTTGATCGCAGAAGCTTTGTCGATGGGAATACGCTTGTATTCATTTTTTTGCCGCGCCAGTTCCATCATTTTATCCTCAATACGGCCCAGGGCTTCGGCATTGAACTCCATATCTCCAAAGTCTACATCATAATAGTAGCCGTTGGCAATGGGCGGACCGATGCCAAACTTAATGCCTGGGTACAAAGTTTCCAGCGCCTCAGCCATCAGGTGGGCAGAAGAGTGCCAGAAAGTAGCTTTGCCTTCCGGGTCGTTCCAGGTGAGCAGTTGCAGCGTAGCGTCCGACTCGATGGGGCGAAAAGCATCCCATACTTCGCCGTTCACTTTGGCAGCCAGCACGTTTCTGGCAAGCCCTTCGCTGATGCTTTGGGCAACGTCTAAACCGGTAACCCCCTGGGGATAAGTTTTGATACTGCCGTCGGGTAGTGTAATGTTAATAGAATCGCTCATAAACCATTTTTATTCTTGACCGGGAGAAAGCGCAGGCAGCGGGGTGATCCCTTGCTGAAGCCTAAACAGTTCTTCTTCCTGTTGTTTTTTCCACAAATATGCAACTTTTCTTTTAAGTTGATCCAGTTCCTGGTGCGCTATTTTATGAATGTCTTCCTGCTGCATAGAGTCCAGGCTGATGATCTGCTCATAGGCCTGAATAGCCCGCTGGTAGCTGCGCCGCTGGTCGTAGACCCTGGCCAGGGTCAGCATAGGTTCTTTGTCGTTAGGCTCCTGCTCCAGGATGCGGTTGGCATAAAAAATAACCGAATCGTACACGCGGTGCTGAAAATACCAGTCTTTAAGCTCCTGGTACACCTCAGTTTTGTCCAGGGTAGGGCTGTCTGCGACCCGGTACAGGAGCGCACGGGCACTGTCCGGGTTGCCGGTCTGGCGGTAGATTTTAGCCTGTAACAGCAGGGTTTGATCATCGGGGTTTTGTACCGACAGGCTTTTTTGCATGTATTTTCTTGCTTTATGAAAATCCCCGGTATTCATATACAAAGAGATCAACTCACCATACACTTCGGCAGGCGAGGCGCCCAGGTGTATACTTTCCATGAGCAAAGTTTCTGCGGCTACCGTATCTTTTTTGGCTGCCAGCGCGATGCCTTTTCTAAAGTAGTTGCGATAGTTTTTGGGAGCCAGGTACAGGGCGCTGTCGCTGTATTTGAGGGCATCGTTAAAATAATTGCTTTGCAGGCTGGCTTCTGCCAATACTTCGTACAATTCTACAGAGGGGGTACCCATTTCCATGGCCTCTTTAGCTTGGCGGAAAGCTTCCCGGTAATGTCCTTTCTGGTTCATCGCTTTGGCGTTGGTAAGCAGGTAAGCCGGTGTTTTACCCTTGAGTGCTATGGCTTTCCGGATGCTGGCCAGCGCCTGGTTGGCTTTGTTTTGATGCAGGAGCAGTTCTGCTTTTTTGTAATAAGCATCAGCATTGTCCGGGTTCTCCCGGATGGCGGCTTCTACGGATGCCAAGGCATAGTCGTAATACGCTTTGTCGTAGGCAGGCAAGTCAGGGATGGGATGTTTCACGCTTTGGTTGCAGGAAACAAACAAGGCTGCCGGAGAGAGCAACAACAGAAAACAGGACAAACGGAAAATATGCATGTGTTAAATCTTTGTGGTGTGGTTTGGTAAAAACACAACGCAATTTTCGTGAAAAACATTAGCGCATCAAGAGTAAAAACTCTTTACATCTTTCATTTCATTATTTTTTCCGGCGTATTGGGCAAAATCAAAGCCTGGATGTAAGCTATAAGCACCTACCTCGCCGTTTTTGCTGATCGCCAGAAAGCCTATCTGAATGTCTTTGGCGTTTTTTTGTTTGGCAATGCGGCGGATCGCCGTCTCACAGGCTTGCTGCGGCGTCCGCCCCTGCCGCATGAGTTCTACGATCAGGTGCGCCCCGCAGACTTTGATCACCGCTTCGCCCATACCGGTCGCTGTAGCGGCGCCTACCTCATTGTCTACAAACAAACCTGCGCCTATGATAGGAGAGTCGCCTACCCGCCCATGCATCTTGTAAGCCAGCCCGCTGGTGGTACAGGCGCCTGACAGGTTGCCTTGTGCATCCAGGGCTACCATGCCGATGGTGTCGTGGTTTTCTACATTGATGACTGGCTTATAGTCAGAAGTTTTGAGCCATGCGCGCCATTCTTTTTCGGCTTTTTCTGTCAGCAGGTTTTCTGTAGGAAAGCCCTGCGCTATGGCAAACTGCTGTGCGCCTTCTCCTACCAGCATCACATGCGGCGTCTTTTCCATCACCAGGCGGGCTACGGAGACCGGGTGCTTGATGCCTTCCAGAAAGGCTACCGAGCCGCAATCACCGTTTTCGTTCATGATACAGGCGTCTAAGGTTACGTGTCCTTCCCGGTCGGGCAGGCCGCCGATGCCTACGCTCAGGTTGTCGGCGTCGGCTTCCGTCACGCGCACACCGGCTTCTACGGCGTCCAGCGCCCGGCCGCCCCCGGAGAGAATTTTCCAGGCGGCTTCGTTGGCTGCCAGTCCATGCTGCCAGGTAGAGACGACGATGGGTTTGGTGGCGTTCGCTTTTTCAGAAAAAGCTTTGGTCAGGGAAGTGTTTCCTAAGGCCAGGGTGCTTAGAGAAATTTTTTTCAGGAATGATCTTCTGTGGGTCATAGGGATTGAGGGATTGAGGGATTGAATATTAATGAAAACTCTAAATTAACTAAAACTGGGAATTAGATAGCATGGCAGGCACTTGATTTGCGGCAAATTCGTTCCGTTTATTATAAGAACTGAATGACGGAAGAGCTGAAGAACTGAATATTAAATAAGATATATGTTGCGATATTGGTTAGGATTGATACTTATTTTTGTGCTATGCGTGTCTGCTGCGCTGGCGCAGGGTGTGCATTCGTATACTTCTACTTCTAAGAAAGCTATTAAATATTACGAGCAGTCTACCAACTATTTTATTCGCGGGCAGTATGGTTATGCGTTGGAACTGCTTAATGCGGCGGTTAATAAAGACCGCGACTTTGCCGAAGCGCATCTCAGGCTGAGCAAAATCTACCAGGCAATGGGCAACCCCAAGCAGTCTGTGACGCACCTGGAAAAGGTCGTCAAGAGCCAGATGGACAATCCTGCCTTTACGGAAGCGCACCTGCTGCTGGCTGATCAGTATTTTGCACAAGGAAAATATGCAGAAGCCCGCCAACTGGCAGATAAAATCCTTTCTTTTCCGAAAACGTCCAAGCTGATCCAGGCGGAAGCCCAGCACTTGCTGCGCAACATTGACTTTACCCGGGAAGCTATTCAGCATCCTTTGCCATACGATCCGAAGCCCGTTTCCCAGACCATCAACCAATTTCCCCTGCAATACTTTCCGGCGCTGACCGTAGATGAGCAAACCATGATCTTTACGGCACGCCGGGGCGTCACGCCGCAGTATGACGAAGACATCTACTTTAGTGAAAAAGATAGGGGCGGGCAGTGGACCAAGCCGCAGTCTTTGTCGGATTATATCAACTCGCCGCTCAATGAAGGCACCTGTACCATCTCCGCCGACGGCCGGACGCTGATCTATACCTCCTGCGAAGACCGCAACGGCCTGGGGCGCTGCGACCTGTATATGACCCAAAAGACCGGTGACCGGTGGAAGCCAGGCAAAAACCTGGGGCCAAACGTGAACTCAGGGGCGTGGGAATCGCAACCTTCCCTGTCAGCCGACGGCCGGACGCTGTACTTCGTCTCTGACCGCACGGGCGGCGCCGGCGGGATGGACATCTACATGACTTCTATGGATGAAAACGGCGCGTGGACACCGGCGCAAAACCTGGGCTCAGCCATCAATACTGAGCGCGACGAAGTGTCTCCTTTTATCCATGTCAACGGGCAGACTTTATACTTTGCTTCCAACGGCTTGCCTGGGTTTGGCAGCTTTGACCTTTACTTTTCCGAAAAGTCCGACCAAAGCTGGTCGACACCGAAAAACCTGGGCTACCCGATTAACAACCACGAAGACCAGTCGGGCCTTTTTATTACTGCCAACGGGCAGGATGCGTATTATTCGCAGGAGATACGGCGCAACGGAGAATATATGAGCAGCCAGATCTATACGTTCGTCATTCCCGAAGCCATCCGGGTGACGAACCGCAGCAGCTATGTCAACGGTGTGGTGTACGATGCAGTCACTAAAAAGCCGCTGGGTGCGCAGGTAGAACTGGTGGATCTAAAGAAGCAAAGCAAAATCTCCCGCGTTGCCTCCGACCCTGAAAACGGCCGCTATATGATGGTACTCACCGAAGGCTCGGACTATGCACTGTACGTAGACCAGAAAGGTTATTTGTTCCAAAGCCTGACCTTTGACTACAACCAGAAAGATAAAACCATCAAACCGGTGGAGATAGACATTTATCTTCAACCGATAGAAAAAGGCAAAGAAACGGTACTGAACAACATCTTCTTTGATACCGATCAGTATGCTATCAAAGACAAATCGAAGCCGGAATTAGAAAAGGTAGTTACTTTTTTGAAAGAAAACCCTGACCTGCGCATTGCCATCAACGGGCATACAGACAATGTAGGCACAGAAGCGTACAACCGGACGCTCTCCGCTAACCGGGCCAAGGCGGTTTATGCTTACCTCATTGACGCTGGCATCGCAGCAAGCCGCCTGGATTTTAAAGGGTACGGGCAAGACAAACCCATTGCCTCTAACAACACAGAAGAAAACCGGCAGAAAAATAGAAGGATTGCTTTTGAAGTACTGTAATAAACATCCATAATTTTATTTACCAAACCGCGCGGCGGACCGCCTAAAATGCTACATATGAGCTTTTTACAGCAGTGGAACAGCTAATACATCTATTCACTCCTTAAACTCTCCACCGGATTCGCCCGCGCCGCCCTGACCGACCGGTAACTCACCGTCAGCAGGGCAATGAGCAAAGTGACGGCAATGCCCGCCAGAAAAATACCGACGCCCAGATCAATCTTGTACTCGAAGTTTTGCAGCCAGGTGCGCATTAGGTAATACACCAGCGGAGCCGCTACCACAAAAGCTATCACAATGAGCTTGACAAACTCCTGAGAGAAAAGCCGGACGATGCTCACGACCGAAGCGCCCAGCACCTTGCGGATGCCGATCTCTTTGGTCCTTTGCTCCGCCATGAAAGTGACCAGCCCATACAACCCCAGGCAGCCAATAAAGATGACGACCAGCGAAGCTACGTTGATCAGATTGGATAATTTTTCTATTTCCTCATAGAAATCCGCGATCTCGTCGTCTACAAACTTGTAATCAAAGGTGTATTCGGGGTAAAAAGAAGTCCATTTTTCTTCCATAGCCTGTAGTGCCTGCTGCCCTCGTCCAGCCTCAAGCCTGATGGCTGCTATCTCATAATGGCTGCGGTTGTCTACCATCACAGTCGGCTCGATGGCATCCTTGAGCGATTGGGTATGAAAGTCCTGTACTACGCCTACAACAGGCAGAGTAAAGCCCCATAGCTTGATCATTTTCCCGACCATTTCTTCCGGCAACATGCCGTGCTTCCGGACAAAGGTCTCGTTTACCAGCACCCGGCTCAGAGTATCCGTTTCTGTAAACCCTTCGCCTGCGATCATTTTGATCCCAAACAAATCCAGGTAATGTTGGTCTGTATATTTTACTTGTGTGTCATAATATTCCGGTTCATCGGCCATCTGGTAGCTGGTCATGGACATCCAGCCGGACATAGGGCTGCTATAGGCTAAACTGACCTGCGCGACGGCGGGTATTCTCTCTAATTCCGCCTGAAACGTTTTCTTACGGTCGGCTTTACTGTCTGGCAGGCGAACCGTCACGATAGCGTCGTGGCGAAAGCCTAAGTCTGCCTGCCGGATATACTGCAACTGCTGGAATAAGATCAGGGTGCCGATGATAAATACCTGGGCAATGATAAACTGAAAGACGATCAACCCTTTGCGCAGGGAAAATCCACGGGTGCCAGGCTTTTGCAACGTACTTTTAAAAGCCTGCACCGGCTCAAACCTTGCCATCACCCAAGCGGGATACAAGCCGGACAGCAAACTGATCAGTACGGTAAGACTTAGCAGAAAGACCAACACCCAGGGATTGTGCAGCACCTGAAGGCGCAGGGAAAGCTCCAGAAAAGTGTTGACCTTCAAGAGCAACAGTTCGGTCAGCCCCAGGGCAATGAGTACAGAGAATAGCGTAATGAAAGTTGTTTCGCCTAAAAACTGCCGCACTAATTGGGCAAACGTGCTGCCCAGCACCTTACGGACGCCTACCTCTTTGGCCCGCTTGGCAGCCGTCGCCGTCGCCAGGTTAATGAAGTTGACGCAGGCGATCAGCACCAGGAAAACAGCAACAATGCCCAGTATCCAAATCACCTCTCTGGGCACACTCGTCTGGCTAAATGTGCTGAAGCGCGGGTCAAAGTGCAGGTCGCGCAGCGGTTGCAGGTAGTGTTTGATTTGCTCCGCATCTTTAGGATCGTAGTACTTTTTGACAAAAGCCGGAAACCGCTCGTTAATAGCTTCCGCCGGTTGCCCTTCTGCCAGCAATACATACCCCTGGTCGTCGCTGGCGGTGCTGCCCCAGTTTCCTTCATCTTTGTCTTTTATGGTAGCATAAGAGATCAGCAGATCAAAGGGAAAGTCCGTATTTTCCGAGTAATCCTGCAAAATGCCCGTGACTACCAGGTTAGTTTTGCCGTTGAGCAGCAGCGTTTTGCCTACTACCTCGCGGTTGCCAAAATATTTTTGTGCCATTTTTTCAGAAAGCACGACCTCATTAGGTTCGTCCAGGGCGGTAGCCGGGTTGCCTGCCAGAAAGGGGCGGTCAAAGATGCGGAAAAAAGATGGTTCAGCATAAGCCACATGTTCCTGCTCCTGGAAGTTCTTCGCATTGCCGGCGCTGTCTTCCACGGTGAACAAAGTACCTGCAAAAGACAGTGCCGATACGAAGGCGACCTCTTTTACTTCGGGAAAGTCGTTGCGGAAGGCATCCGGCAGCGGGCGGGGCACACCCGGCATATAAGACAGCGCCCCCGATCCTTCCGATTCCTTCACAATGCGGTAAATGCGGTATGCTTTGGTATGGAAGGTGTCAAAGCTCAGCCAGTATTGTATCATCAGAAAAAGGATGAGGCTGCCGGTAATGCCCAGCGACAGCCCCAGCAGGTTGATGATCGTATAACCCCGGTGCTTGCGCAGATGCCGCCAGGCGGTGGTGAGATAGTTTCTGAACATAGTGGAATAGTAAAGAGTGAACGGTTATGTCGCGTTAAAAGAAAAACTACTCACCATGCCACAACTTTTTCTCCAGAGAAACAACTATTTCATAATAACTTGAATATCACCAATTTGTAAAATACACACTGTTTTTTTCTAATAACGACTGTATCGTTTTCGTGACACTAAGTGTCCGCTTTTGATACACTTTATGCGTAGAAGTCTGCGCAGAAGTTTTTGGTTTTCATGATAGGACTCATCTTAAACGGATGGCTAAGCATGGATTTCCATCAATGCGTGTTATGCCTTTTCCTTTTGCTGCGAGTTTTCTTCTTTCTCACGTTGCATTTCCTTGAGTCTGTACTCGGCCGAGCGCCTGGCGTGGCTGCTTGGCTCGATCCTTTCTCCTTTCCGGCGGGCATATACCTGGGTAAACTCCGCGCCAAAGAGCATGATCAGCGCAGAATAGTTGACCCACAGCATGATCAGGATCACTGACCCTGCTGCGCCGTAGGTAGAGCCCGGCTCTGCTTTTCCAAAATAGAAACCCAGGGCAAACTTGCCAATAGTAAATAAGATAGCGGTAACCAGCGCGCCCAGCCACACAAACCGCCATTTCATGACAACATCGGGCAGCACCTTGTAGATCAGGGCAAAAAGAACGGTAATAATTCCTATGGAGACGACAAGGTTAATAATATAGATCAGCACCAGCATAAATTCCGGTAAGACTTTTTGCAGCCAGCCATTTAATATAGCCAAAGCAGCACTGATGATCAGAGAAATAAGCAGCAGAAAGCCAATGGCCAGGATCACACCCAATGAAGTGGCCCGGTCGACGGCCAGTTTTTTAAGACCGGCATCCGGGTTGGCTTCTACCTCCCACACTTTGTTGAGCGATTGCTGCAACTGCACAAACACCCCGGTAGCACCAAAAAGCAAGGTAGCTACACCAATCACAATGGCTATGGCAGAATTATCCATCTGGCTTGCCGAGGCGATCATATCCTGTACCTGCGAGGCAGCATCCTGCCCGATCATACTACCAATCTGCGTCTGAATCTCCCCCTCAATGGCTTCTTTGCCGAAGATTTTGCCTGCTGCATTAACAATGATAATGAGCAAAGCCGGCAGCGAAAAGATCGCATAATAGGCAATGACCGCACTATGGCGGAACGGATCGTCGGAGTTCCACTCCTGAAAAGTTTCTTTCAGCAACGAAAAGATATTCAATCCTTTTTTCTTCAAATCCATAGGTAAAAAAGTTAAAGACAGATTATTTTCAATAAAACCTGAAAGTAAGGCTAAAGTTTTATGCAGGCTATTTTGCTATTGGACTGGACAGGCTGTTTTCAGAACTGTTGGAGAAAAGCAGCCGCATTGAGAACGGGTATGCCGCGAAAGGGGTGTAACACTAGCAGATCCGGATCGCCCGTAATCAGGCAGTCGGCTTTAACGTCCAGCGCAACAGAAAAAAGCTTATCGTCGCTCTCATCACGGCAAACCTGTACCTGCATGGAGGGTTCTTTAAAGACTGTATTTATCTGAACAGTATGAATAAAATCATAACGCTCATATTCCAGAAAGTACCGATCAAACTTTTTTCTAAACAGTACCTCAACAAATTCATCGAAGGTTTCATCTGAGAAAGCTAATTTTCCCAAAAAAACAGCTTTATCAAAAGCCTGAGCATTGACTGAATTTTTGATAAGCGCCGCGCTGATTAGTGCGTTGGTATCTATGACAAAATACCTGTTACTCATCTTTCAGTATCTCGTCGAGTATTTCTTGGGTAAGACCTCTTTCTTTCATTTTATTCCTAAGTTCTGCGATGTACTGCAAAAAATCCTCTTTTCGGTCTTTCATCAACTCTTTGTTAATTCTAACGCTCACCTCATGGCTTATGGTTTTCCGTTTTTGATAAGAAGCTGATTTCCAGTTTCTGGCCGTAGCCTCGTCTACTTCTATAACAATATGTTCCATATCTAAGGGTTGTTTGTTCACACCAAATTTACAAAAAAATACACAAACAGCGGTTGGAAATCAAATGGAAACTACAGGGCGCAGGGTAATTTATCTCCATTGTCTAACACTACACACCACGCTTCCAGCCCCTTTTCTACCATCCACAGTCCAAGCCAGCATCGTCCTGCCCTATGGGCGAGCCGTCGGGGGCGGGAAGCGGCTCAGTCATGTCTACTTCTTCGGGATTGTCTTCAAAGCGTTTGATCTGAGCCCGCACAAAAGCATAATGGGCGCGCAGGCTTTCATCCTGTGTCCGGTTCATGCCTTCGTCAGCGATCTTCTCAATGTCCCCTACTTTGAGCGTAGCCACAGCACGCGCCTGCCCGGAAGCTTCTTCATTGGCTGCCAATTGGATCATATGTTCCACCACCAGGCGTTCTACCACTCGTTGCAATTCACCTTCGTAGCCTTGCTTTCGGGGGGCTTCAAAGGTTTCTTCTATCAGATCGTCTACCACATCGGCAAAGCCTGGAACACTGCTGTCGCGCGAGGCAAAATCCACCATGCGCGTGGCGCGTTCAGGATGCAGCATCAGATCCAGCGTCAGGTTCGCCGAGGCTTCGGCCGCCGCAATAGGGTCAAAGGTGATACCCGTGCGGGAGGGGAAAAGCTCGCGCTTATTTTCATCATATCCCAACGGATACGGCGGCAACAGCGCCAACACTTTTTCCGGAATCTTCAGCGCCTCCGGCGTGAGGGTAGCCAGCAGCGCCTGGCGTTGGTCTGTGCCATCTACCATCTCCAGCGGCTGCTGGCGGTCGCCCCGCACGGCATAGGTATAGTGCAAGCCGCCCAGCAACTTGGCAGCCGCCTCTACCTGATAGCGATGAAACAGGTACATGGGCACCAGCACTTCTTCCAGCGTAGCGACAGGCTGCCCGAAAGGGATTTTCTTTTCCGATAAATTGTCTAAGGCGATCTCGCGCACTTTCATCACATGCTCCAGTTCTTCAACGGCATCGTCGCCATTGTCCCACAGGTGGGCATCCGGATGTGCGCCGCCCGTCGCACGGGCATCGCGGTCGGAGATGAATAGCAAGCCTTTGCCGATGGCGTTTTCGAGTATTTTGTTCAGGGCTTGCTGCTCATTGGTGCCTTGCAGGAAATCCTGGTAGCCATAGGTAATTGCCACTTTGTCCCAGGCGCCAATCTCGTTGGTATACGCTTCAGAAAGGTCCAACTTGTCGCCCTGTATCTTCACTTTCGGGTGGGGATAGTCCATCACCGAGGCGCGGTCGTTGTGGGAGGCGGCATAGTTGTGTACCAGCCCCAGCGTATGCCCCACCTCATGGGCGGCCAACTGCCGCAAGCGTTGCAGCGACATCTGCATCATCTCTTCCGGCACACCCTCTCCCTTTTCGTAGGAAGCCACCAGCCCGGAGGCGATCAGGAAATCCTGGCGTACGCGCAAAGAGCCTAGCGTTACTTTTCCTTTGATAATTTCACCCGTGCGTGGGTCGTAGATGCTGCCGCCATAAGACCAGCCGCGGGTAGAGCGGTGTACCCACTGCACCAGGTTGTAGCGTATGTCCATCGGGTCGGCATCGGCGGGCAGTAGTTTTACCTGGAAGGCGTTGCGGTAACCGGCTGCTTCAAACGCCTGGTTCCACCAGCGGATGCCATCCATCAAAGCGCCCCGGATAGGCTCAGGCGCGCCGGGGTCCATGTAGTAGATGATAGGCTTGACCGCCTCGCTCACTTTGGCTTTGGAGTCTTTCTTTTGGAGCCGGTGGCGCACGATAAAGCGCTGCATGATAGGCTGGTCTACCGGCGTGGCGTAATCCATGTATTCCAGGGAGATATAGCCGGAGCGGGGATCAAACCGGCGTGGTTCGTACCCTTTGTCGGGGAGTTGTACCAGCGAATGATGCTGGCGTACCGTCACGGCTTTGGCGTTGGGAGAGACAGACTTTAAGTAATTGCCGGCATCGTCTCCGGTCAGGGTAAGGGTAACTTCAATTTCTGTATTTTGAGGAAAGTTTTTGGTGCGGGGCAGGTAAAAAGCACTTCGGGACTTGTCGGCTTTGAAAGTACCCTGCTGGCTGCCTTTGATCATCTCGGCTACGCCGTAGGCATCGCTCAGAAAAAAGTCGGTCGCATCGACCAGCACACGCCCGCTGTCTTCGGCAGCGACCTCGAAGCCAAACAGGACGGATTCGGCAAAGGACTCCCTGACGGCTTGTTGTTCTGCCGGGTCGTCGGTGATGGCGCGGTAGTTTTGGTTGGGCTCTACCCACAGGATTTTAGGACCGCTGCGACGGAATTCCATCACACGGGGCTGGTTGAGCCGTCCGCGGTCCAGTCCGATGTCGTTGGAGCCTGCCCCGGCTGCCAGGGTGGTGTAGTAGAGGAAGGCACTATCCAGTTTGTCAATCTCCAGCCAGATCTTTCCTTCTTTTTCGTCCCAATAGAAGTTAAAGTAGCCTTCATATTTTTTCATGCCGGCTGTTTTCTCCCGGATACCGTCGGCAGCCTGGCAGACGAAAGAAAAAGACAATAATAGTAGCGACAGCAGTAGATAATGTTTCATAGGTTTGTGTAGGTTTACTAAAAAAGGTACATCCCAGTCAGGGTAAAGATATTAATAAAATCTAAAATGGAATAAGTGTTTCTATCTTTGCGTTAGTCATAGCGTAAAAACCTTCCGCTGTTATGTCTCTCATCGTACAAGACCTGACCAAAGTTTTTGGCAAGCAAACTGCCCTTCATGCCATCTCTTTTGAGGCGCGTCCCGGGGAGATCCTGGGCTTTCTGGGACCTAACGGTGCAGGCAAATCTACGACCATGAAAATTGCCACCGGCTATCTGCCGCCCACCGCCGGGTCGGTATCGGTCTGCGGACAAGATGTGGTCACCGATTCGCTGGCTGTACGGCGGCAGGTAGGCTATCTGCCTGAGCATAATCCACTCTACCTGGATATGTATGTGCATGAATATCTTCGTTTTATCGGACATCTGTATCATTTACAGGGTGCTGCATTGCGCCAGCGTGTTGGGGAGATGATCAGCTTGTGCGGGCTCACCTGGGAGCAGAACAAGAAGATCGGCGCATTGTCTAAAGGCTATCGCCAGCGGGTAGGACTCGCGCAGGCGCTGCTGCACGACCCCCAGGTGCTGATCCTGGACGAGCCTACCACCGGGCTGGACCCCAACCAACTCACGGAAATAAGGAATTTAATTAAAAGTATCAGCCGGGAAAAGACCGTGATCTTTTCTACCCATATTATGCAGGAAGTGCAAGCCTTGTGCGACCGGGTAGTGATCATCAACCGGGGCCATATTGTCATTGATAGTAAGTTGCAGGATTTGCAGCCCGGAGGAAACGGCAAAAACGGTCAGCGCCCTATAGAGGTAGAATTTACCAAACCAGTCAGTGAAGTATTGTTGCAGCAGATTCCGGGCATAGATTCAGTAGAAGCGCTAGCGAATCAAAAATATAAGCTTTATGCGGCAAACAACACAGAAGATATACGCCCCACGATCTTCCGCTTCGCCTGCCACCATCAACTTGTTCTTATTGGAATGCAGCATTCCGAACCTCACAAAAAACACGAGTTCGGCAGTTCCCTGGAAGAAATCTTCAGAAGCCTAACCACACAATCATAAAACATAAACCCTTGGTCAATCAGTCCTTCAATCCCTCAGTCCCTATGTGGCCCATCCTAAGAAAAGAAGTCAACAGTTTTTTTGATTCGCTCATTGCCTACGTCGTAATCGCCGTATTTCTGACAGCCACCGGGTTATTGCTGTGGGTTTTTCCGGAAACCAGCCTGCTGACCTACGGCTACGCCGATCTGTTTACTCTGTTTTCGCTGACGCCCTACGTCTTCATGTTTCTGATCCCTGCCATCACCATGCGCAGTTTTGCCGAAGAGAAGAAAGGGGGCACGATGGAACTGCTCCTCACACAGCCCGTGACAGACTTTCAGTTGATGGCAGGCAAATTTCTGGCAGGCTGGCTGATCGTGGTGGTGGCGCTGTTGCCTACGCTGATCTACTATTTTTCGGTGTACCAATTGGGCAGTCCGCCGGGAAACCTGGACACCGCCGGTATTACAGGCTCTTACATCGGTCTTGTGCTGCTGGGCGGGGTGTTTACAGCGATTGGCATCTTTGCTTCCTCTGTTACCGAAAACCAGGTGATCGCTTTTGTGCTGGCGGTCTTTCTGTGTTTCCTCTTTTTTACCGGCTTTGATGCCGTTGCTGGTCTGCCCGCGTGGGGAAACAACGCTTACCTCATAGAACAGCTTGGTATCCTGTATCACTATAACGCCATGAGCCGTGGGCTGATAGACTCCCGCAACCTGGTGTATTTTGTGTCGGTCATTGCCCTGATGGGCTTGTCTACCCACCTGGTTCTTAACAGCAGAAAATGGTAAGTTCTATACCACCTACAGTGAAAAAGACAATACGTTCTTCCAAAGAAAATCCGATTTTTCGCCGGGATATTTCCCTGTTCCTGATAGGACTGGCCGTATTGATTGTCCTGAACCTGCTGGCGCAGTACTACTTTTTCAGAATAGACCTGACCGAAGACCAGCGATACTCTGTTTCCGAAGCGACCCAAGACCTGCTGCGTGGCCTGGACCGGCCCGTGACGGTGACGGTGTACCTGGAAGGCGACCTGCCCGCCGGGGTGCATCGCTTGCAGCAGAGCATCCGCGAAACGCTGGACGAGTTTAAAGTATACGCCGGCCGCAACCTGAGCTATCGTTTTGTAGACCCGCTGAAAGCCACGACGGATGCACAGCGCAAAGACTTTTTTATCAGGCTCAATGAATTGGGCATTCAGCAAACCAATTTGTTTGACCAGGAAGATGGAAAAAGAATACAAAAGGTGATATTTCCGGGCGCAGTGATCAGCCACAACGACCAGGAAGCCGGTGTGATGCTATTGAAAGGCGACCGTACTGCCGGGGCACCGCAAGCCCTCAACCAGTCGGTAGAAGGCATAGAATACGAACTGGCCAGCACCATCCGGCAACTTGCGGTTGAAGAAAAGCCGAAAGTAGGGCTACTCAGAGGACACGGCGAACTGGAAGGGGTAGAAATAGCCGGACTTACCCAGGCTTTGTCCGAAGTGTATGCACTGCATGAAATTAACCTGCCAGCGCAAGACAGTATCCCGGCGTATGAGGTAGTGATGGTCAACAAGCCTACGCAGGCCTTCAGCGAAGCCGATAAATACAAGCTGGACCAGTACCTCATGCGGGGCGGCAAGGTGATGTTTTTCCTGGACCCGCTGGGCATTGATATGGACAGCGTAGGGACGGGCGGCTCCATCGCCATTCCGCGCGACTTGAACCTGGACGATCAGTTGTTCAGATATGGGGTGCGCATCAACAAAAACCTGGTAGAAGACATTAAATCAGGAGTGTATCCTATTGTGGTAGGCAACGTAGGCAACCAGCCACAGATCGTTCCCCTGCCTTGGCCTTTTTTTCCTATTGTTAACCGGTATGGCAGCAGCCCGGTTGTGAGAAACTTAGATGCACTTTATCTGAAATTTGTCAGTAACATAGATACCGTGCAGGCAGCGGGTGTGCGCAAAACGCCTTTGGTCTATACCTCGCCCTACTCGCGGGTGGTCAGCACGCCGGTGGTGGTTAATCTGGAGGAACTGCGGCAGGCGCCTCAGCCGGAAAACTTCCGCAGTGGTTCGCAGCCTGTGGCTTACTTGCTGGAAGGCCGGTTTACCTCTGTTTTCAAAAACCGCATCCTGCCCGATGCAGTCAATTCGTCGACTTTTATAGAAAAAAGCGTCCCTACCCAGATGATCGTTGTTGCCGACGGCGATATGATCCGCAACGAAGTCAACCGCCGCACCAACGCCGCTTTTCCGCTGGGCTACGACCCCATCACGGAGAAGACCTTTGCCAACCAGGACTTTGTACTTAACGCCCTGTCGTACCTGACCGACGAAAACGGGCTGATCACAGCGCGCGCCAAAGAGATACAAATCCGTCCGCTGGACCCGGTCAAGATACAGCGGGAAAGCCTGCGCTGGCAGTTGCTCAACCTGGTAGCTCCGCTGCTGCTGCTGGGTGCGCTGGGTGCGGTGAAATTTTATGTGCGGAAGAGGAGGTTTACGGGGTTTGAGGTAGGTCAGTGAATTTTCAGTCTTTTAGTAATGCAACTGTTTTCAAACGAAAGCTGACGAGCGGATGCTCTCACGGGTAGTAGAAAGGTTATACAAATTGTAGGTTTGTTTAAGCGATTTTTCGCACATGCGCCACTTCATCAGCTTCCACCGCGCGTACCTGATGCGCCAGCAGCGTCTCTATCGCCAGGGTTTTTCCTTCCAGCGTAAAGAACTCTACTTCAAAACCTTTTCCGTTGTGGTGAATCATAGCGACTGTGCCCACATCCCCCTGTCTGAAGTTTGTGCCGGGAATATCTTCGGTCAATACAATTCGGTCATACGCTTTAATCATAGTAGGATAGGATAAGCTGTTACAAGTTTGATCTTCTTTTCATGCTCTTTCAGAAACCATACTGACCTTATCAACGGACGTCTGTGGGTAGTAGTTTCCAGGATTCCTTCAATAACATATTTGGTACCAAACAACGTTTTTTCCTCCTTTGCGACAGCATGAACAGAAGCATGGCGCTTAAGAGCATCTGCCAAGGTAGTCCATCTGTCTTTTGTAAACCCACATTGTAGAAAGAACTGTGCCTTGGGACCGCCATCAGGATGTGCTGTATTCAGCAGATATTCAGTTATTTTGTTCTTATCAACCTCTATTTGAGACAGGTTCAGTAACATACAGTAATAATAGCTATCTTAATATAAATAGCGCTAATAGATGAATTTTTGAATTGCCGGTATAAAAGATTATCATCCGATGCATAGACAAGCGATTTGTTTCTTAATTCAGACACCACCTCCTTCTGAGTTTTTGCAAATCCGCATTGTGCAAAAAGCATGAGCATCCATAAATGTTTTGTTGTTGCTAACAAGACTTGCCGTTGCATTTTGCCTATGATATAGAATTACTGCTTTCTTTTATTCATCAAAGAACCTTTCAATTAATACCATAAGATATACTGACCGAGAATGAGCGACCCGTTGTATAAGATTCATAAATAGGCTCGCCGTTGAAGTCGTATGTCTTCTGAAAGTTCGGATTGAGCAGGTTACTGGCTTTGAATCCTACGGTGTAATGATCTCCTAACTTTTTGCTGGATGTAAAATTAAGAATAGGGCGCGGCTGTTCGTATACGTCCGGGTCAAGTGCAGGTGTGGCAAAAGCCAGTCTTTCGCCCCATATATTAAATGACAGGGAGTTGTCCCAAGCCAAAGGCGTTATGTTATAAAACAGAGAGGTGTTAATGATATAAGGAGATTGCCCCTGAAAAGGTCGGGTACCTTTCAGATTGGGGCGATCAGCATTTTTGATAACGGCTAACTCCTGCTCGGTTCTCTCAGCTTCCGAATCAATGATACTACCATTGATAGAGAATCGCAGGTTTTCTAAGGCAGGTGAAATAAAGCCTAAGGATTTGCGAAACTCTACCTCAGCACCGGCTACCCTGCCACTGGCTACATTGACAGGTCGTATCTCTGTACTGGAAGTTCCTGGGGTAAGCTGTAATACGATAGGATTTTGAAAATTCTTATAGTAAACGCTTACGGCGAATATATCACCCGGCTTTGGATAGATCTCATAACGCAGATCGTAATTCTGAACGAGGGTTCTATCCAGGTCAGGGTTTCCCAGCGTAATAGGATAGGCGATGCCGCTGAACGAAGCAAAAGGAGCAATCTCTCGCAGGTTAGGTCTGGCTAACGTCTGGCTGGCGGCTACCCGGATGTTAGAGTTATCGTTGATTTTATAAATAGCATTGACGGCTGGTAGCAGATCGGTTGTTTTAATACTTCCACTGGCTCCTTCCTTTGGCTGCGCACTAAAGTCAGTGCTTTCTACCCTTAGTCCTGCGATCAGTTTGATCTTGTCCGTAATGTTGTAAGCCGCCATAGCGTATGCTCCCATGATGAGTTCCTTGCCTGTATATATATTGGTACCGCGTGTCTGATCCTGGTAGTAGTTTCCGAAGCCATAAAGACCGGTCCCTGTGCTTTCAGGTGTATTGACTACCCCAAAGTTCTCTAATGCAAAAAAATCGGAAAGGTCATCGTCTTCACCTGCTTCGGCGAAGGTAGTAAAGTCAGGATTTATCGATATTCCGACCTGTTGTATCATAGAAAAAATGTTTTCTGTGAAATCACGTGTTTTGTTAGAATAGCTAAATCCAGCTTTTATCTGATTATCTTTCTTTTGCGTAATAGGTATAGTAATATCTAGTTGTCCGTTATACTGCTCATCATCCAGACTACGGGAGAAATGAGAGGGAAGAAAACCTATTTCAGACTGATTGAGCCCGAAGATACCTTGTCGGTTAGCTTCGTTGGTCGTAAAACCCAATAGCCGAACATCAGGCTCATCCTGACTTGATTGTACATAACCTAAAGTCCACTCTAATTTTATTTTAGCCAAATTTTGTAAAGAGTGGTTACCCCGCAGTTGTATGTTGCTTAGTTCTCTTTCTTCAAAGGTAGTAGAACGATCCTCGAAGTAAGGGGCTGTTACGCTTCTCCAGATACCCCCTGAAATGCGCACATTCTCCGCATTGTTGTGGTTGTATAAGTAGCTCAGCGTTAACTCATTGTTGGAAGACAACTGGTATGAAGCACTGGCGAATGCCCCTACCTGTGTATTCTTACTACCATCTCTTACGCCAAACGTTTGCTCCCGTACAAGTTGATCCACTCCTCCATCGAAGAAAATACCATACTGACCATCGCCGTAGTATGAATAGCTGCGGTCGTAACTCAACCCGACACTGTACCCCAGGTTTTTTCCAAAGAGTTTAACCCTGTTTCCTGTAGAAAGGTTAGCCCCAAAATTAAGGGGAGTAGAAGTTTCTTCTGCCAGAAAAGGAGTTGTAAAAGCACGGGAAGTATTGTTTAATATCTCTCTTTCCGCTTCGTTGGCCGGGTTTCTGCCTAATCTTTCTAAGCGATTGGGGTTGGCCAATTCATTGCGGTTCTCAAGTACCACATCTGGTATTGCCCTGGTACCATCATCGTACCCTAAGGCATCCAAATCTCCTTTGGCGCCGTCGGTGATAAAATCATTGATCATGGAAGACTGTGTGTTGTAAGTAGTAGAAAGCCCAAAATTAAAGAAGAACTCTTCGGGAAGTGATTTGGTCGTAATATCTACTTTGCCGCCTGTAAAGTTTCCGGGTTGGTCTGGAGTGTAGGTCTTCACAGTGACGATATTCTCCACCACATCAGAGGGCACCAAATCCAGGCTGGTGCTGTTGCGGTAGGGATCTGTACTGGGTAAAGTTACCCCGTTGAGTTGAGAGATAGTATAGCGATCTCCTAACCCGCGCAATACTACATACTTGCCTTCTTCTACTGATGCGCCGGTTACCTGTTTGATAGATTCTGCTGCATTGGAAGAACCTAACTGTTGAATTTCTTTGGCAGATATGCCATCTTGTACAGCAAGGGCGTTTTTCTGGATTTGCAGCAGTGCCACATCGTTATCTCTGATAGCCTGCGCTGTTACCACTACTTCCTGCAGTTCAGTGTTTTCTTCCTTTAGCGCAACATCTATGTTCTGGTTTTTGCCTGCATTGACCTGAACCCCTTCAATTTTTTGGTTGGCATATGAGATGTAGCTTACGGTTAATGTATAAGTGCCAGGATCAAGTTGCAACTGATAGTTACCACTGATGTCTGTCACGGTACCTACCGAGATACTTTCTACCTGAACGGTAGCTCCGATCAGTTCTTCTCCTGTTTGCGCATCCACTATTTTTCCGCTGATGGTGCCTTGTTGGGCATAAACACGAAAACTACATAAGAGCATGATAAAAATTAGTGCTTTATTATGGACGATTTTCATAGAAATTTATATTAGCGATATATTATATTTTATACTGAAATAGGAAGCTACGCTCTGTAGCTTCCTATTATACTTTAATTGACTTGTTCTGTCTATTGAGCCAAAAAGCCAAACTGAGCCAACGTTGACCAACCGGCAATCCAGGTAGGCTGGCCCGGCTCAAAGGCACCCCGGTAAGTTACTGATTGCAACCCTGGAGGGAATGAGGCTGTTACAGCCGCCATCTGCGCCGCAGGACGAGGGTCTAAGCCTCCGTTGGCATCCCGGCTGACGCTGGTAAGCACAGAAGCAGCAGAATACACATTGTCGTTAGCCTGTAGCTCGTTGACGACTTCGGTACCTACACCTTGGAATGTTTCATCCTCAGGAGTGTCAGCATTATCTTTAACAATAGTAGGGCGCACCAAACTGGCTACATCGGTAGCTCCCCCAAACTGCGCCCAGGTGTTGTTAAGAATTTCCACCTGGAATCCGTCTACAGGCATGACAAGTCTAGCATAAGAATCAATCTCTCCATTTATATCCTCTACTTCAATACCTATTCCGGGGTAATCCTGAATAATAGAGTTAGCGAATTTTCCTGCAAAAGCATCACGCATGATGACAGCAATAGGTTGATCTACACCCTGGCCAGGGCCAACAAAGGTAGCATTGTATATCAAAGGTGCAGAGAACAAAGGAGCATCATCAGGGTCAGCACCATCCCACTCCCCAGCATGGTCTTGACCAAAGGCACCTTGCAAAGCAAACAGGAACTGTGCTGTTCCACGCCATCCTAAATCAAAGTCAAAGCTATCGTCGGTGGCGAACGCAACACTGATGTGGCTGATGTTGACAGTTCCGCCAAATATTTCAATACCATCGTCACCACTGGAGTAGATATCTATGTAGTCGAGGGTAGTTCCACTGCCTACGCCACCCAATGTTAAGCCTTGTAGTTCGTCACCGGGAGCGAAACCGATGCCTGTATAGCGAATAGAAACATACTTCAATGTCCCTGAATTATCCTCGGCTACATTGCCTCCATATCGAGCCCTGGTTTCAGTAGAAGGAATTCCTTCAATCTGAATATTGGTCGTAGCACCTTTCAAAGAAGCAGGTGCATTTCCTAAAATAACCAGTCCGCCCCACTTACCATTATCAGAAGGCAGCAAAGTGGAATTGACAGTATCTGCTTCTGCTGTAAAGACAATAGGCGATTCTGCTGTTCCGGTAGCGTTTATTTTTGCTCCTTTGGTAATGATCAATGCAGAAGTATTATCGCCAAAGCTTGCCGTATCTTCCTCGAAGCGAATAGTAGTACCTGCTTCAATATTAAGCACACCTCCTTCTTCCAGATATACTAATCCTGTCAACAGATATTCGTTATCTGCTGTCCAGTTGTAAGTTTGTCCGGCTACCAAATCAGCATCCGTGATAGCTACCATGGTAGGAGCAGGTTCGGTGACCGGGGGTAAATTAATCACCGAATCAATGATATGGATCACCCCGTTGCCCGCTTTAATATCTGCCGTCATCACTTGGGCACCATTGACAAAGACGTTATTACCTTCTTTGGTAATGGTGATCGTGCTATCGTTGATCGTGGTGTAATCTTTAGCAGTCAGTTCAGCAGCGCCCAGAGAGTCTGGAATGACGTGGGCTTGCAGCAACTGGGCTACACCTTCCTGGGTTAAGGCATTGACGACAGCGGGCAGATCATTCAACTCCAGGGCTTCCAGCAAGGCCGTGAAAGCAGCGTTGTTAGGCGCAAAAATGGTAAAAGGACCTTTGGCATTCAAAGCAGCTTTGATACCGGCAGCATCAACGGCAGCGGCTAAAGTAGTCAGGTTCTCTATCTTACCCAGCGTATCGCCTATAGCGCCCACTACACCGCCCGTACCACCAGCCGCCGTTACTGTGAAAGTAGAAGCGGCAGAAGTTTGTCCGCCAGCCGTTACGGTCATATTCACAGCACCTGCCGCCAATCCGGTAGGCACCGTCGTAGTGATGGAAGTAGCCGTAGCGCCGCTGGCTACCGTAGCGCTGGTATTGCCAAAGCTTACCGTAGGTGAAGTGCCGAAATTAGTACCGGCAATAACTACCTGGGTTCCTACTGCGCCGCTGTTAGGGGTAACAGAGGTAATAGCAGGCGTTGGGTTCCCCCCTTCATCTTCTTCCTTACAAGCTAAAAAAATGGTGGACATCAGACCCAGCATGAGCAAAAAGGATAATGATAGTTTTTTCATAGTCAAGTTTTGTAGTGTCTCTTACATAAAAATTACACTGCAAAGTTGAGCAATGATTGTTAACTCACCGGGTATCCTATGTTAACAAATTGTTAAGTATGGAGGGGTAATGTTAAAGGAATGTTAAGGATGTAGGATGTAGGAACCTTAATTATTTACTGCATACTGCATACTGCATACCTCTTACCTCTTACCTCTTACCTCTTACCTCTTACCTCTTACCTCTTACCTACGACAATACATTCTCAAAGGCGATCTCCTGGGCGGCTAATACGAATACGGTGGTAGGCAATCCTTGTGTTTTTTCGGTAAGCTGGCGGTAGTAATCCTGGAAGTTTTCTTCCGGCTCTGCCAGTCCCAGCATCACCAGGTCTGCCTGGCTGGAGGCTTCGCGCAATATGTCCCAGAAAGAACGCTCCTGTGAGATGATCACCTGTGGACGGAAGTTGACGCGCATCTTGGCAATGATGGCTGACAGGTTCTGGCGTACCCCTTCAGCGGCGGCCTCCGTAGGCACCACGATCTTCACATTGACCGTTGCATTGCGCCAGTGTTCTTCGGTCTGTAGCAGGTGCGCCATGATCATCATCAGTCCGCCGTTTCTCTTCAAGCCGCCCCACCATACGTCAATCTGCTGGTAGTTGCCAAAGCCTTTCTCTTCATCGTCGCGCACGATGAGCACGTTGCGCTGCGCCTGGTAGAAGTGGCGGATCATGGCGCAATAGCCCTCATGGTGGGTAGCTTCGCGGGTGT
>JBBSNI010000037.1:0-23685 GCA_038232695.1 Cytophagales bacterium | reverse complement strand
TGACTGTAATATTGTCTTTGACCAAGTTCTGGGTAAATGGAATTATGTTGTTAAACCTCAAACCTGAAATTAGACATTTATTCCTTCTCTTTTACTAAGTGTGGTACTCTGGTTTTGCCACGTATACTGCTTCCTGATTGATGTTGAAAAGGAACTACAGCGCGGCTGCCGCCCCAGCATAACAAACGGTCCGCCGCGCGGCATACTTTTTAGCTTCAGTAAATTCTTTAAACCGCAGCGGCGGCCGCTCATTGCCGGGCCGCCGGGCGGTAGTGATGAGCACTTCCCTGGCTGTAACTGCTCCAACTCCCTCTACACTGGTAATTATACTGAATAACCTGTTGAGTTCTTCGTCTGAGGCAATGAGTTCATCCAGTTGCTTGTTGACCGCGCGGCGGACCGCTTTAGCTAAGTCCTGATCCAGTGCTTTCAGTGAGCCTCCGTGGCGCGGTGTTGACAACTCTGTTGCACTCTCTTCTGTAAAGATTTATCTAAGAACTGCTGACCTTCTTGTAGTGAAGCTTTGAGATGTTTTTTGGCATTGATTAATCTGGTACGCAATGCTGTCAATGTCTTTAGCTCTTTGATGACTTGTCTGGCGGGTTGCCATAGCTTTACATTATCTTGGTTTCTGTAGGCATATAGAGCAATACGTGCTGCATCTATTTTATCATCGCTTCGGCGATCCGATCTTGCCACGTTGTAGACCCGAAGACCGCTTAATATGTAGAGCAGATCGCCCGGCGACCCGGTCCAACCAAACAGAGGCTTTTTTTGAAGACAGATAATCTAGCACAGGATAGTTATAGATACCGGTATGCTCCATGCAAAACAAGCTTTCTTCAAATTCAAAATCAAATTGTTGCTTGCATTGCTTAATGAAGCTCTTAATTCCTTTGTTATTGTTCTCTGTTTGCATGTGTAGTAAAGTCTTACCTGCTAAAAGCAGGCAAAAGTCCAGTGTGTTTTTAGATACATCGATGCCGCTCCACGGGGGACGATAAAATACGTAAAATCCATACCTTTACAATTAAAGTGTTAACAATAGAGTCAAAGAGCTTGTCCATCTCCGACGTGGAGCGTTCAATACCTTACTAATAGGTTCAGACCTAAATTTCTATGGCTCCGGCCACCCGGTTGAAGCAAAAGGGCAAGCAATCCAGCAGAAGATTTACCGGACGGTCCGCCGCGCGGTCGCCGGGCGATCGAACCATAGGCTTGAGAACCTGGCCGCCGCGATAATGTGCTTCTGCTGGAATTGGCTCTTTTCCAAGTGTGCAAATATGCATAACTCTATCGCCCGGCGTCCCGGCGAGTTATACACATTTACACACTTTAATAGCAATAACTGCTTTCTTGATTTATTTATATGCTGCTAATCTAAAGGCCGCCGCGGTCTACTTTTTTATCAAATGAAAAAAACGGTTCCACCGTGGTCATGCCCGACCGGGACGCGGCGCCGTAGCGGTAGAAGCCCGTCCGGCTTGAGGACAATGGTTTGACAAGCAATAAATTACAGTTCTTGCATACATTAAACTTTCGTCGACTTCACGTTTGAAAAGGGGGAGTTTCAGTAATTCCCTGAACCGGCTTCTTCTATCCGGATGCCTACCGAGACGATCTCCGGTAGGGTATCCGTTCGCATATATTGCTGAAGCCTGATCTGGTAGGTGCCTGCACTATCGAAGCGATGGCGGGGCAGTGCGATGATCTGGTGGGTGAAGATGTCGCCCAGTCCGCCGCCATACGGTTCGCCGGTCTTGGGCTCGAAGAGGAGCATATCGTGCAGGTCGGTGGTCAGGGTATGCCCGAGGGTATCTTCCAGGGTGTAGGTCAGGTAGAGGTTGCGGTAAGGGTAGGCGATGGTATTGCGTATGTTCCAATAAATGTTGTAGGTCTTCTGTGCGTCTGCAATCTCAAACCGGAAGGTAGGTGTATCGCTTATGAGCCATCGTTTTTTTTGGAAATTGATATTCTTCTCATACACTACCTGGCTGTCGCAACCTGCCAGGCCCAGGATCATCACCAAAACCGGTAGGGATAGCGAGCGGCGCCAGGACCACCCGCTATGCACCCGTCCTTTCCATCTATATTTCATCACGGGTTGCCTTTCCTTTTTTTTTCCTGTTGTTGCGGGATTTCTTCTTTTTCTTGGTGTACTTTTTATCCATGCTCACCAGGTCGCTGTTTAGTATATCGGGTTCTGTTTTGATCATTACCTCATCGTCCTGTAGGGTTTCAGGTTGTATGCCCCTGTCGTTGAGCTCGAGGATGTCTGCCACCCGGCTGGTTTTGATGGGCTGCCAGGAGTTTTCCCCTTCATAGGAGAACCACATCATCCGGCGGAAGATGTCGGTTTTTTGCAAGGTGGCTTTTCCTGCTTTGGTCAGCAGGGGTTTTTCTATCTTGGGTATATGGCGCAGGGCATCCATGTAGGTTTCCAACTCGTAATTCAGACAGCATTTGAGCCGTCCGCACTGACCGGAGAGCTTGCTGGGGTTGAGCGAGAGGTTCTGGTAGCGCGCTGCCGAGGTAGACACGCTTTTGAAGTCGCTCAGCCAGGTAGAGCAGCATAGCTCGCGTCCGCAGGAGCCGATACCGCCCAGGCGTCCGGCTTCTTCGCGCAGGCTGATCTGCCGCATCTCCACGCGTATCCTGAACTCGGCGGCCAGCCGTTTGATCAGCTCCCGGAAGTCTACCCGGTTGTCGGCAGAATAGAAGAAAGTCGCTTTGTTGTTGTCTGCCTGGTATTCTACGTCGGAGAGCTTCATAGAGAGTTTGAGGTCTTCTATGATCTGCCGGGTACGGTAGAGGGTAGGCATTTCCCGTTTTTCTACCTGATCGTAGCTTTCCAGGTCTTTTTGTGTAGCGATGCGGTAGATTTTGCGGATGTCATCATCATTGGCTACCTTTTTTTTCTGCATCTGCAATCGCACCAGTTCACCTTGCAGGGATACATAGCCCAGATGATAGCCGTTGGTCACATCTACCACCACGGCGTCGCCTGTGGTCAGGTCCAGGGGGTCGGTATTTCTGAAAAACTCTTTTCTTCCACCTTTAAATTTCACTTCTACGATGTCAAAAGTATTCAAACCTGGCAGGTCCATATTAGAAAGCCAGTCGAAGACGTTCATTTTGTTACAGCCGCCGGTACTGCACCCGCCGTTATTGTTACATCCGGCAACGGTGTGTTCGGCCTGGGTATTGTTCTGATGAATATCAGCCTGGTGAATATCACGCTCTGTACTGCATGTGTTACATCCCATATCCTTTTATATTTAAATCGGAAGCAACCCGTCTCTTTACGGTCTGTCTTCCTACGTTAAGTTAAAATCCTGAATATACACTGAAAACCTTCTATACACAAGTCTGAAAGAGAGGAGTCAGAAGATTCCCTTCTACAGGCTTTATCCTATTTGCTATCAAAGAGAAAAGTATATAAAAAGCCTCAAAGGTTCCCGCCTGGTTGCCACGTTTGTAAATCTTTTCCTATATCCGTTCTAAAATATTGCCCCTCCCAGGCAATCTGGTGTACCTGCTCATAGCTGATTTGCAGAGCTTCTGCCATATCTTTTCCCAAGCCTGTCACGGCCAGCACCCTGCCGCCATCGGTCAGTACGGGCGCGCCTTCGGTTGGGCTTCCGGCTCTTGTACCGGCATGAAAGACCAGCGCCTTGCCTGTCTGCGGCAGCCCTTCTATTTTTTTTCCCTTCTCATAAGGTCCGGGGTATCCTTCCGCTACCATCACGACCGTAGCAGCCGTATCCGTTGAAATGTTGACAGGCATCTGATCCAGCGATTGGTTTGCCGTAGCCATCAGCAGGGGCACTAAGTCGTCCTGGAGGCGCGGGATAATGGCTTCGGCTTCCGGGTCGCCCAGGCGGACGTTGTACTCGATCACGTAAGGCTCGCCCTGCACGTTCATCAGCCCGATGAAGATAAAACCCCGGTAGGGAATGCCTTCCTCTTGCAGACCGGCCACGGTAGGGCGGATGATCTTTTCCTGCACTTTTTGCATAAAAGCTTCGTCAGCAAAAGGTACCGGGCTGATGGCGCCCATACCGCCCGTATTGGGTCCGGTGTCCTGCTCGCCTATTCGCTTGTAGTCTTTGGCTTCGGGCAGCAGATGATAATGCTTGCCGTCGGTCAGGACAAACACGGAAAGCTCAATGCCTTCCAGAAACTCCTCGATGACGACTTTGCGGCTGGCTTCTCCAAACTTTTCCTGTAAAAGCATTTCCTTTAGGGTCTTTTGGGCTTGTTGTAATGTGTCGCAGATGATCACGCCCTTGCCGGCTGCCAGCCCGTCAGCTTTCAGCACGATGGGCAGCGGGGCAGTTGCCAGATAGGTCAACCCTTCGTGTACTTGTGCCTGGGTGAAAGTCCTGGATTGGGCCGCCGGAATGCCGTGGCGAAGCATAAAAGCTTTTGCAAAATCTTTGCTGCCTTCCAGCAGCGCACCTACCCGCCCCGGTCCGACCAACGCCACGTGCGACAGGTCTGCCTGCTGCTCAAAGTAGTCGCGGATGCCAGCCACCAGCGGCGCTTCCGGTCCTACGATCAGCAAGTGGATGTCTTTTTCTTTAACAAACCCGGCAATGCGGTGGAAGGCTGCTTCATCGTCGTGGCTGCCGGGAAGGGGGACGTTTTCGGCGATAGTAGCGGTTCCGGCGTTGCCTGGGGCTACATATAGTTTGGTGCACTCAGGGCTTTGCCGCAGCTTCCAGGCAAGGGCATGTTCACGTCCGCCCGAGCCTATGAGTAGTATATTCATAGTGTTTTAGGTCAAGGTATTGCCTGCAAAGCTAACAAAAGATGGTGAAAAGTATTCAATCGCTCATAAAGATGTCTTATTGCTTTTCAAACGCTTCTACCTCTTTCAAAAACTGCAAAGATTTAGTGAGCGCTGCTCCCCCCAGACCATTGGTAAAACTCCTGACCCATTTCAAGTGCATGTTTCTACTGCTGATCTTTCGGTAGAGCCATATGGTGAGTGGAATCATAGCTATACTAAAGATGAACTGACCTATCCACCAATGGGGATTTCCCTGAGTATAAAGGTTGACTCCAAAGAACAGTTCAAACCCGATCATAATATAAGCAGTATAAAAAGGCAAAGAGAGCATGGATAACCGGGTGAGTTGTAAATTATGTGCTGTGATTTGCTCTATCTTTTTTTGTATGCCAACCACTGAATCAGCATAGTCTATCTGCGAGATCAGCACGATCTGTTTAAGGCTACCGGCAAATCCTATGATACAAAATACAAGGAGTACGCCAGCGGCTATTATAAACTCCGGATTTGCCAGGCGGTTGAACATAAAGATCCATAATGCCACCATAAAAAAACCAAAGATAGCCGCCTCTATGCTCCTTGCTATCATCAACCTTTGCATACTGCTTTTGGCTTTATCAGTTTTTATTGCTCTCAGGATGTTCTTATTGAGATGAAGACTTTGATCCAGTTTGGCATCATATGTTTTCCAGTGATTTAAAATATCTTCCATTTCCATAGTTATAATGAGTTAAGGGTGGCAAATTTTACTTTTAGCTTTTGTTTGATGCGGCTAAGCTTTGTAGCTACATTCGTTTCCGTAATTCCCAGAACTTCGGCAATTTCGGCGTACGTGTTTCCATCCAGGTATAGTATCATCAGTGCTTTTTCCAACACATGCAACTGGCTAATAAACTGATACAGCAATCTGATATTTTCGTCTTCCTCTGCCTGTGTCTCAATGCCTGTGATGATCAGGTTTGGATGTACACCAGCGGCATCCTCCAGTGCTAAGGAGCTTTTTCTTCTGTACTCTTTTCGGTAAAGTGAAATAGCAGTATTCAAACTTATCCTATAAATCCAGGTAGACAATTTGTACGCTATATTGTATTGGGGAAAGGACTTCCAGACCTGTGCAATGATCTCCTGAATAAGATCCTTTCTGTCTTCAGCATCTTTACAATAGGCATGGCTTATCTTGTAGATGATGCCCATATGCATTTCTAAAACAGCTAGGAATTTATCGTGGAGTGATTTTTCTTTCATCTGAGCCTTTTCTTTATTATTCGCAACAGCGCAGAAAAAATCACAGATTGACCAATAAAAATTAACTTATTTCATTGTAATGGCAATGCCAGCTATATCGGTTTGCTAAGAAACTGCTCTCAGACATGCACTAAGTGCTTATCGTAAAGCATCTGCATCACGCCGTCTTTAAGCCCGACATCCGGCACGATGATCTTGGTAGATTTAGCCCACCTCATGGCAGAGATGTAGATGTCAGCCGCCGGCAGGATCACGTCGGCACGGTCGGGGTTGAGTTGCAGCTTGTTGATGCGCTCCTCCAGCGTATGGCTTGCCAGAAAGTCGCGGATGCTGATGACCTTGGTGAGCGCCATAGGCTTGCCGATCTTTTTGCCCGAAAGTTCATACACTTTGTTGATATTGCCGCCCGTGCCAATCGCTGTTACCTTGCCATGTTGTTTTTTGAGGTGAGTACGAATCCATGCCTGCATATCCTGCCAGACCTTATCGAGCGACAGCCGTGTGTTCAGGCGGCGTACCGAGCCGATAGGAAAAGATTTGGCGATGACCTTTTCTTTGTTGATATACAGGTTGAGTTCGGTGCTGCCACCGCCCACATCAATGTGCAGGTACGTCTTGCGAGGTTCCAAATAGCTTACCAGCGCATTGTTGATAATTTCTGCCTCTTTCTCCCCGTCGATGATCTGGATATTCAGCCCGTACTTTTTCTTGGTTTGGGTAACCAACTGCTGCCCGTTCTCCGCTTCCCGCATGGCGGAGGTAGCGTAGGCCATGTAATCGTCTACTTCGTAGAGTTTGATAAGAAGGCTGAAAGCGTGCATCAGGTCGAGGAATTTGGCAGAACGTTCAGGACCAATACGGTGGGTAGGATTTTCTTCCGTTACCTCAAACACGTCCTGACCCAGCCGAAGCGGAAAACGTACATATTCCAGCTTTTTAAACGTAATATTGCCTTCGTACTCAATCACGTTGGTGACTTGCAAACGGATGGCGTTTGAACCAATATCAATAGCAGCTAATTTCAAAACAGAGCAATTTTTTGCAATAATAGTAAAAAGTTTGGCTTAGCGGGGCGATCCGGGCTAAAATGCAGGCAGACTATAAGAAAATATTGGTGTCTTTATACTATTTTCGCGCGTATTCCAGGGAGACGTTTTAAACTCATGAAAGTAACAGAACATATTAAAAGGGCAGATCGCCCGCTGTTTACCATAGAAATATTGCCTCCCAAGAAAGGAGAGGACATCCATACTTTGTTCTCGCACATCGACTCGCTGATGGAGTTTAAGCCCGCCTTTGTGGACGTAACCTACCACCGGGAGGAATATGTATTCAAGGAGATGGGCAACGGGATGCTCAAAAAGATTGTTACGCGGAAACGTCCCGGCACGGTAGGCATTTGCGCAGCCATTCAGAACCGCTACAACGTAGATACCGTACCGCATGTCATCTGCGGCGGCTTCTCCAAAGAAGATACCGAAAACATGCTCATAGACCTGGACTTCCTGGGCATACAGAATGTGCTGGTACTGCGCGGCGACCCCGTAAAGTCGGAGCCAGGTTTTACATCCCACCCCGAAGGGCACTGCTACGCCGGGCAGTTGATTGAGCAGGTAGCTAATATGAACAGGGGCGTTTACTTAGACGAAGCTTTGCAGGAAGCCACGCCCACCAACTTCTGCATCGGGGCAGCCGGGTACCCCGAAAAGCACTTTGAGTCGCCCAACCGGGATACGGACTTTCAGTATCTGAAGCGCAAGGTAGACGCCGGGGCAGAGTTTATTGTCACGCAGATGTTTTTCGACAACCAGGTGTACTTCCGTTTTGTAGAAAAGTGCCGGGCGGCAGGTATCACCGTGCCCATCATTCCCGGTTTGAAGCCCCTGGCGACGCTAAGCCATTTGACCGTGTTGCCCCAGTTTTTTCACCTGGACATTCCCGAAGCCCTTGCTAGGGAAGTTGCTACATGCAAAGACAACAAGCAGGCGCGTGAGGTAGGCGTGGCCTGGTGTGCGCAGCAATGTAAAGAACTGATAGAGTACGGTGTGCCCGTGCTACATTTCTATACCATGAGCAAGTCGGAACTCGTGAGGAAAGTAGCCGAGCAGGTATTTTAGCGCATTATATTTTGGCTGGAAGTGGCGCCCCACCCGGTGGGGCGCCACCGGGACAGAATTGGGAAGTCTGGTTATTCTTTGTTTGTATATCATTATTCATTTTCATAAATCTTAACTTCATCTCACCTATGAAAAAATACCTGTTCACTATGTTATTGATCGTTGCCTTAGCCACCGCCAGGCAGGCGCAGATCGGGTTGGGTATGGGTTCTTCGGGCATTAATGTAAAAACGTCGGCAGAGAACGACCTTAGATTTATCGGGAGGCTTGACTTTTTCATAGGCGGCTTTTCCCGGGTTACTCCTGAGATCAATCTAGTTCACCAATTCGTTAATGAAAGCCAGATCAATGCGTACTTTGGCGGCAAGTTAGGGGCAGTGATAGGTGACGGATTTGATGAAGATTTCATCAACATAGGCGTTCCCTTGGGTATAGAATTCTTTCCTCTGGAAGGTAAAAAGTTGAGCGTCGCCGTAGAATCGGGATTGCTGCTTCAAGCTTCCGAAGACATTTTCCTTTATATTCCCAGTATCGTTGAGTTTACATTTTATCTTCGTTAGGGCTTTCAGCAGAATGATCCAGCACCCAGGCTTTCAAGTCGCTGAGTACACGCTGCCGGTCCGGGTCGCGCTCGTTCATGGTTTCGTGGTACAGGTCGTCATACAGCTTTAGCGTCTTGTCAGGCACCTTGAGTTGTTGATACAATTTCTTGGAAGCTTCGGCAGAAGTGATGCGGTCGCCGGTGCCATGATAAATGTAGACCGGAATGCTGAGTTGTCCGGCATGGGCATAAAATTACCGGTGCAGGTTCAACAACGTATACCCCAAAGCCAAGGAGATCTTGGCATGTACCAAAGGGTCTTCCTCATATTCCTTCACCACCTGCGGGTCATGCGACAGGTAGCGGATGTTGAGCCCGGAATCCAGCGTTTGAGAAGGCATCAGACGGGCAAGCAGGGGCGCCGCCCACTTTTTCAACGTCGAGGTAGCTTCATCGGCTACTTCTATGGTAGGCGAACTCAGGATGAGCCCGCAAAGGTTCTGCTGATAGGGCTGCTGCAGAGCGTACCACAAAGCAATGGCGCCGCCCAGCGAATGCCCCAACAGAAATACTTTCCGGTCGCTATTCTCTTTTCGGGCAATCTGCACCAGCGCGTCCAGGTCTTCGGCAAACCGCTCGAAGCGGTCTACATAGCCGCGCTTCCCGTCGCTGCGTCCATGTCCGCGAAGCTCGGGCGCATACACGGCGGTGTTTGTTCCCTCCAAAGCGTCCAGCAGGTTTTGATAACGTCCGCTATGTTCCCCAAGGCCATGCTGAACAACCAGTACGCGCCTGGTTTCTTCGGGCATCCACCGTTGCCAGAAAATAGCGGTATCGTCTTGTGCTGATAAAAAAGTGTCGGTGGTGTGTTGGTAAGGCATGTAGTGCGGGATTAAGAATGACCGGAATTTACAGGATTCTGCCGTAAGAAAAAAATGTACTTGTCGTGTCTGATTGGGTGTACTCATTCCGGTTGTAGTAAGGGTCTGTTGAAATAATAACCTAACCATTTCCATTGCCCTGGGGGCAATGAAATAGCAATGGAAATGGTGGGACTTCTTTCGGGTTTGGGTATGTTTACTTTTCTATACTCCCTAAAGAAGTAATGCTATCCCAAACCTTTTTTTGATTACCGGAAAATTTTCTGATATTTCCAAAAATTCGACAACCTATGAAAATCAAACCGTTCCTTCTCTTTCTGGGCCTGGCGGCAGCCTGCCAAAGTCCTTCGGCGGTCAACATACAGGTAGACCAGGCCTTTACCGACCATGCCGTCCTGCAGCGCGACGTAGAAATTCCTGTCTGGGGCACGGCCGACCCCGGCGGCAATGTCAAAATAGCTATCGACGACCATGAAGTCTTTGTCGAAGTGGACGATAAGGGACAATGGATGGCAGAACTGCCTGCCATGAAAGCAGGCGGCCCTTTTACCCTGCATGTGATCGGTGAAGATACGACCACCTTGCAGGACATTTTGGTCGGGGATGTCTGGCTGGCTTCGGGCCAATCTAATATGGAGTGGGCGCTCAAAGCGCAGGTCAATAACTTTGAAGAAGAAGTTGCCAACGCCAATTATCCCAAGATTCGCCTGCTGACCGTAGAAAGAAACCGCAGCGAGACCCCGCTGGATAGCTTTTCTACCCAGGGCTGGCAGGTGTGCAGTCCGCAAACTATCGGTGATTTTTCGGCGGTAGCTTACTTTTTCGGAAGAAAAGTTTTTCAGGAAGAAAACATACCCATCGGGCTGATCCACAGCAGTTGGGGCGGCACACCGGCCGAAGCCTGGACCAGTGAGGCGTCGCTCATGAAGATGCAGGATTTCAGGCAGATCATAGAAGAAAAAAAGAAAGCTCCGCAAGAGGGCAAAGCCATGAGTGTGGAGGAAAAAGCCAAAAAGCGGGAACAGATCATGCAGCAGGCAGATGCCAAAGTGAACGCCGCTGGCTACAAACCAGCCTTCAACACCAGCCAGTGGAAAACCATGAATGTACCCGGTCTGTGGGAAAGTGTTGACACGACGATGAAATCCTTTGACGGCTACGTGTGGTTTACCAAAAAAATAAACATCCCTGCCCGCTACGCCGGAAAGCCGCTGACGCTGCACTTCGGCAACATAGACGACAGCGATATTACCTGGTTCAACGGAGAAAAGATAGGCACTACGGATGTTTACAACACGCCAAGGGCATACGAAGTACCGGGCAAGGCGGTCAAGTCCGGCGAAAACATGATCACGATCCGGGTGCTGGACACGGGCGGCGGCGGCGGCATCTATGGTCCGGCAGAGGAAATGTACATAGCGCAGGGTGGCAAAAAGCTTCCCCTCAAGCTGACCGGTAGCTGGCAGTATGATGAGAAGCAGGAACCTGCCCTGCCCAACGTGAGTGCGTTTCCCAACGAACCTGCCGTCTTGTTCAATGCTATGATCAACCCGCTGATCCCTTACACCCTCAAAGGGGCGATCTGGTACCAGGGCGAGTCCAACGCGTCCCGTGCCAGGCAGTACCAGACGCTCTTTCCGCTGATGATAGAAGACTGGCGCAACCAGTTTGGGCAGGGCAAATTCCCTTTCCTTTTTGTACAGTTAGCCAACTTTAAGTCCAACGGCGCCCGCCCCGACGAATGGGCAGAACTGCGCGAGGCACAGATGATGGCGCTGGACTTAGACAATACCGGCATGGCCGTGACCATCGACATCGGCAACCCCAACGACATACACCCCCGCAACAAGCAGGATGTAGGAGACCGCCTGGCACGGGCAGCCATGAAAGTAGCTTACGGCAAGAAAGATACATACACCAGCCCCCTTTACGACTCCATGTACGTACAAAATGATACAGCTTATGTCATGTTTAAAGAAGCAGGAGGGGGAATGATGAAGATGGCTGACGAAGAACTGCGCGGCTTTACCATTGCCGGCAGCGACCGGAAATTTGTAGAGGCGCAGGCAAAAATTACAGGCAAAGACAAAGTAGCCGTATACAGTCCTAAGATAAAAAATCCACAGGCAGTCCGCTACGGCTGGGCCAACAACCCTGACGTGAACCTGTACAGCCAGGACGGCTTGCCTGCTTCTCCTTTCCGAACCGATACCTGGGATACAGGACAGATGGTCAGTGAGCGGTGAAGATCAGCAAAAACTGTTGTTTTAGAACAACTCCTGTGCTTTTACAGTTCTGAGTGGGATACTTTAGCAGATACACTATGTAGCCTGTCACCTCTATATTTTTTTAACGATGCACTACCAAAATATCCCCAAGTGGCCTGGCAAACCTTATCCGCTGGGTGCCAACTGGGACGGAAAAGGTGTTAACTTTGCCTTATTCAGCGAAAATGCGACCGCCGTAAGCCTCTGCCTGTTCGATTCCAGCGCCCCGGACTCGGTGGTTACCACCATTGAACTCACCGAGCAGACTGATTATGTCTGGCATGTATACCTGCCTGGTGTCCGCCCGGGACAGTTATATGGTTATAAGGTCAATGGACCTTTTGATCCGCACAATGGGTTTCGCTTTAACCCTAACAAGCTGCTGCTGGACCCTTATGCCAAAGCCATCGATGGCAGGATCCACTGGAGCGATGCCGTTTTTGGGTATCCCGTAGCTTCCCAGTCCGCAGACCGTGATCTGGATGTTGACACAGCCGACAGCGCTCCTTTTATGAACAAGTCTGTGGTGATTGACGCTGCCTTTGACTGGGAAGGCGACGAGTTGCTCAATATTCCCCTGCACGAAAGCATCATCTACGAGGCGCACGTCAAGGGGTTCACCATACAGCACCCTGAACTGGATTCGTCTATCCGTGGCACCTACAAAGCCCTGACGACTGAACCGGTGCTGTATTATCTGAAAAAACTGGGCATCACCGCCATTGAACTGCTGCCCGTTCATCATTTTGTGCACGACAAACATTTACTGGATAAAGGCTTGTCCAACTATTGGGGCTATAACTCTATCGGCTATTTTGCGCCGCATTCCGAATACTGCTCCACCGGCTCTTTAGGAGAACAAGTCAAGGAGTTCAAAGAAATGGTGAAAGCCCTGCACCGGGCAGGCATCGAGGTGATACTGGATGTGGTATACAACCATACAGCCGAAGGCAACCATTACGGTCCTACGCTGTCGTTCAGAGGCATTGACAATACGGTGTATTACCGCCTGGTAGAAGACGACAAACGCTATTACATGGACTATACCGGTACGGGCAACACTCTGAATATGGTCCACCCCCGTGATCTGCAACTGGTGATGGACAGCCTCCGCTACTGGGTCACTGAGATGCACGTAGACGGCTTCCGCTTCGACCTGGCTTCTACCCTTGCCAGGGGCTTACATGAGGTAGGCAAACTCTCTGCTTTCCTGGATACGATCCACCAGGACCCTATCATCTCGCAGGTTAAACTCATTGCGGAGCCTTGGGACATTGGGGAGGGCGGCTACCAGGTAGGTAACTTCCCCGTGCAATGGTCGGAATGGAACGGGAAGTACCGCGACAGCGTACGCCGCTTCTGGAAAGCCGACGAAAGCCAGGTAGCCGAGTTTGCCTACCGCCTAAGCGGCTCCAGCGACTTGTACATGACCTCCGGCAGACGTCCTTTTGCTTCCATCAACTTTATCACCGCCCACGATGGTTTTACCCTGCATGACCTGGTCAGCTACAACGAAAAACACAATACAGCCAACGGTGAAAACAACATGGACGGAGAATCGCACAACCTGAGCTGGAACTGCGGAGTAGAAGGACCTACGAAAGACCCTGACATTCTGGCGTTGAGAGAAAGGCAAATGCGGAACTTTTTGGCTACCCTGTTTCTGAGCCAGGGTGTGCCCATGCTGCTGAGCGGCGATGAGTGTGAACGAACCCAACAGGGCAACAACAATGTGTACTGCCAGGACAATGAACTCAGTTGGTTTAACTGGTGCCGGATAGAAGAAGAGCAAAAGATGCTGGAGTTTACCTGCAAGCTTATTGAACTGAGAAAACACTCCAATATTTTTAGCCGCCGCAAATTCTTCCACGGGCGCGACATTCACGGGCGCGGCATCATAGACATCCGCTGGCTCTCTCCGTCGGGCGAGGATATGACAGAAGAAGAGTGGGACCATTCCTATGTGCGCTGTATGGGTATGCTGCTCAACGGGGAAGCCATGTACGAATACGACCAGAAAGGAAGAAGGATCAAAGATGATATTTACCTGCTGATCGTGAACAGCTACTGGGAAGAAGTGCCTTTCTATTTGCCCGACAAAGAAAAAAACCTACGCTGGGAACTGGTCATAGACACCTTTGAAGGCGGATTTGTAGATGGGGTTGCCGAAGAGTGCTATACCATCCCGCCCCGTACGCTGGTTTTGTTCCGGCAAATCAAGTCTATGTAAATCAGGAACTTGATTTTGAAAAAACTGACGAAATAAATGAAGCAAGATATTCTTCAATTAATCTCAAGAAATTATAAGGAAATACTTCCGCAAAATGAGCAAACGCTACTGCTTCTCGTGTGGCTCAACCACAAGATCGAAAGAGGTGACATTGAAGAAGAATTCACAATAAGAGACTTTGAAGAAGCTATTGGTGAAATTGCTGATTTTTTGCATGAAGACAAGAGCATTCAGAAGGAAACGCTTTCCAAGAAAATCAGCGGAATTAATGAGAAAATTCAACTTGCCTCAAAACGTTTGAGAAACCTACTCGACACACTCCGACACAAGCAACAATTCAAGATTAACCTTGAGAAGTTTCTTCATATCCTTTTGATAAACGGCAAGAATATTAAGGGTGAGATTATACTGCCTGATTCATTTCCGAGAAAAAAACTCCCGGCAGAGTTCACAAAATACGTTTCCATTCCCAAAATTGACTTTCAGTTATTCAACCTTGCTGAACCGGAAAGAACTGAAATGGACAAGGAATACTACCAAAGACAGAAGGACAAAAACCTGTCAATGCTGAAAATTCAGGAACAAACTGCCAAATGGCTGGATAGAATTGATGCGGAAGTCAAAACAGGTAATGAGGTTAGGTTTGAGGAGTGGCTGGACAGAATAATAGAAATAGAAAATAACCTTGAAGTTCCAATTCAGGTTTGCTATGGACTAATACTCAGAACTAAGAAGAACAAGAGTCAGGAACTGATTATTGAGCAGGAAAAACTTCTTCTTCACAAAGCGATTTGAAACTATGGAAAATGAAAATACAGTCTACCCGTTCCTGAATTCCGATTTGGCAAAGAAACACTTTGCCGACACTGACTTCGCTTTGAAACAAGGCAGACACATTCAGGATTTTGGCACTGATCACAAAATGTTTGTATTCATGGATGAATACTATGAAAGAGGTTTACAGGCTTATTATGAAGATTTATTTGGGATGAAGTTAGTGAGAGAGGAAACCGACCACGACCGGTATTACTTTCTCAGCTTTCCTGATGATGGCAGAGGAAAATTGGGAAAAGGTAACAGGAGCAAAGAACTGGAAGACGACCGCTTGATTTTTGCCATTCTTCTGCTGAACCTATACAAAGATAAGTTTTTCGAAAAAAAAGAAGTGCAATGGCAAGAGTTAGAACATATCTTTAAAGAAAGCGAACACAAAGAATTATGGCTTCAGTTACTGTATGGGAGCCAGAAACCAAATTATTCACCAGGTGAAGAAGATAGTGTAAAGACCAAAATTGGTAGAATCTTAAAGAGCTTTGAGGATTTGGGATGGATCTACTTCATCAATCAGGAAGAACTACACTTTGGTCTCCTTCCCGCTATTGACAGAGTTACCAAGCTCTATGGCGACATCATTAACAATGTAGAAAACTTGCAAGCATACTTTGCCCATGAGCAGTTATCCTAAAATATGTTCCTTTTCTACGGTTGGAATAAGGCAACATGATAATGCTGATTTTTTGTTTCATCCAATCAGAACAGATTTTACAGGTAATAACGGCTTGGGCAAATCCATTATCGCTGACTTAATGCAACTCATTTTTGTTACGTGATGAGTGGAAACCGGGAACCGAAGGCGTTAAGAAAGAAGACTGAAAAATCGAAACCATTCCACTGGAACGAAACTGGGTTACGCACGCCTACACTTTCCTGAATATAGAAATCAAAAAAGGTAAATATCTGACTATAGGCGTTTACATTCCAAGAAATCAACGCTCGCCAGTTAGGCCATTCATCATTCAGAAAGGTGAGGACTTTGAGAACAAGAAAAAGTTGATTCCCTTTGATACCCCGCTTTCTTATTCCGATTTTATCGCTGAGAACCTTCAGATTCTTGACTTAAAAGAATTGCAACGTCATTTACACGCAAAGCACGACATCTACCTCAAAGACTTCTATCAGCGATCCCAAATTGATGACTACTTTGACCTGTTGTTCAGGAATCAAATCATCCCGATTGACCTGACCAAAGAGAGTAACTTGAAATCATTCGCCAAAATCCTGCAGTCATTCTCACGGGCAAGAACACTTGACATCAACAAATCACACAGTTTACAGAACTTTTTATTTGAGGATAACGAAGAAATCAGATTCACATTCGAGAAGGAAAAGGAAAACCTGAGCGCATATATCAGAGAGTATAAGAGAAGTAGCGATGAGATTAACCTTTGGAAAAAGAAACAACAGCGGTTGGAGGAGCTAAAGCAAATTTACTCAGATTATGAGAAAGCAAAAACCGATTACTTGAAAAGTGATGCACTTTTTGCTTCCAACAAATACGATACAGCCAAGAAAGCGTATGACGACAACGAAAAGAAGTATGCGGATTCGTTGGAAATATATCTCCGAGCTAAAAGAGATTACGACAGCAAAACAATTGGCCTTTTTAAAGTCCTTTTGGAGCAAAAAGAAACCTGCTATGAAGTAAGAAGCCGACTGGAAACCCAAAAAGCAGAAGCCAAGGAGGAAAATGCCGAAAAGTTGAAGACAAATCTGCGAAAGAACATAACGCATGTTGAGCATCTTGAACGATTAAAGCCATTAAAGGACGAGTTAAAGACTATCGAGCACATTAATCTTAAATTTCAAGAACAGGAAACTGCAAGAGAGTACAGGAAAAAGTTGACCATATTAAAAGGTATTGGATTTTTTGCAGCGTTTGAAAAATCAAAATGGACTGGCAACTTCAAAGAAGCATATGACTACTATACCACTGAGAAGGCTCATATAAAGGAACGGCTGTACGAGCTAAAAGAACTACTCGAACTGTATGAAGGAAATAATCCTGAGTCGCTTTTTAACTGGGCTTTAAATCAAAAACAAGGACTCGCGCTTGCTCAGGAAACCGTTTTGATGCATTTCAAAGACATCTATGCCAAACAAGTGAAGGCAACCAATGGGGCTAAGTTTACCATAAACCCGAAATCTCTTTTAAACTCCTTTGATGAAGATGGTAACGGGATTTGGCTCGAACTTGGAAATGTTCGAGAGTTTATTCCCTACATTGAAAAACAGGTATTGGACAATGCACAAAAATTAGAAAGAGCCATTGAAAAGGATAAGCAGGAAGTAAAGAATGACATCGATAAACACGAAAAAGAACTTGCCTCTATCGAGCAGTTGCATAGCCAATTACAATCCATTGGCTACAATCAGGAATTTGTAGAAATATATCAGAACCGAAAACAAGTTAAGCAATTCATGTTCAATCCTCTTTTAAAAGAAGATAATCTATCGTTCATCAAAGAATACTTTTCAGATTTTGAGAACATTGGTAACTTAAAGGCAGCCAACAGTACCGAAGATAGACATATTGATGCGCTGATTTCAAAACAAGAAGTAATAAAGGAAAAAGAAAAAGGAAACAATAAAATTCTCAACGATACAGATAAGGATTTGGCAGATGTAAAAAAGGAATTAGAAGAACCTGTTGACGTTCCTGATCTGGGCTTAGAAAATATTGACATTGAAATACTCGAAGAAAATCGGTCTGAATATGAAACGAAAATCAAAACAATTAAAAACGAGAGAAACTCCATTCTCATGACAAAAAAATCGCAGGAAGGAATTATGAATTCTGCGAAAGGTGATAAAGAAAGATTAAAAGAGGATCGGGAAACATCAGAAAAAAGCCTGAAGGCTGCCACATTGAGATTACATGAAGAAACCGACTTAAATTTTGACTCACTTCTTCCATTAAGTGATCTTACTGCGCAATCTATCCAAACTCTAAAAGAGGATTATGAGGAAAGGGAAGAAACTTACAAGAGTATGTTCATTGGAGTGGCAGACACCTTTGATGAAACAAAACCAGAGAAGAAATACCCTGAAATTTATCAGAAGGACGGTCGTCCTAATTACAGCTTCCAAACCTTGCTGAATATTCTTTGCGGTAAAATCGGACTTGACGGGCTTACTCAGGAACTTTCCCGGCTTAATGAAAAATTAAAAGAGTTTGGAGATTTGCAGCTAAAAATCCTTATCAATGTTTTCGAGCAGGTAGAAAAGCAATATCAAGCATACCAAAACATTATTTTCCGGTTGAACATCTTCTTCAATGAGAATAAGGTAAACCAAAAGTATAAGTTCAAAGTTGAATTCGTTCCTCGCAAGGACATCGACATAGATTGGATTGAACGAATGAAAGATAAAGCAAGGGTTCAAAAACTTGGTCCCGACTTGTTCACTCGAGAGCAAGACTATCCGAACCAGGAAAATACCCCTGAAACTCTAATAAAGAACATAGCAAAGACATTTTACAGTTCTGTTGACTGCACTCTTAATGACTTACTAAGTCCAAAGTTTTACTTCCGGTTACAAGTAAGAATGGAAGATGAAAAAGGTAAAGTAAATGCAGGTAGTGGCGGACAAGCCTACACCGCCCTTGCCCTGCTCTGTATCGGTCGGCTGTCAATCGTCCAGAAACAGCAGGGTAGACCAGGAATTCGTTTTATTATCATTGAGGAATTATCAAATATAGACGATACGAACTTCAATATTTTCCCGCAAATCGCCAAAGAATTCGGTTATCAATTATTGACCATGACACCAAAGCCGTTTGGCTCTTATACAAACGAAGATTGGTACTTGCATATGCTTGTTGAAGGGAAAGAACCTGACAGAAACTACACTGCCATGAGCTTCTTTAAGACCAAATACGAGCGAATTGACTTGAACGAACATCTTACGACTAAAAATGAAGTGGAAGGGATTAAAACAACTTAACCAGCTTTTTGTGGAGGGAACGACATCAAGTGATTTGCTGAAATTTCCTTATGCAAAGCGATTGTACTCAATGGAGTATTTTGTGCAAGAGAAGAAAACACTGACTAAAACCAGGCACTTTGATTCATATTACTTGCAGAAGCATCAAGACCAGTTCAATAACTTTAATGACCTACTTTCACGCTATGGCTTGAAAGAAACCAATTTTGATTTGGGAGAACTTAAAGCATTATTGAAACTGTCGGCAGATAAGGAGAACATTATAGACAAGGGATTATCACAAAAAGAGATTTCAACGCTTTATTTCGACGATGCAAAGCGCCTGAAAAAAAGTACAAAACTTTTTGATGCAGTTCTAAAAGTCTTGGAGCTAGAGAACTTAGCAATAGACGAGCATGATCAGCAGTTTCTTTCAGTTCTTCATTGCAAAAAGAAGATTCCAACAGCTATTATCTTGTGCGAAAACTATAATCAGTTAAGGAAGCCAAGATTAAACGAAGTTGAGCTTTGGTATTCAGGAGGTAGAAATACCGCTAAACTCATGTATGTTCAAGAGCCAACAATACCGTTTTACTATTTATGTGATTGGGACAATAGAGGAATTGAAATATTCCAAGACGTTAAGCGAAACATTTTTTCAAACATTGAAATACTTATTCCACAAAAGCCAATTAAATTACTTGATTTAAAAAGCAAGTAGGAGACTAAGATTGATTTCTCTCTTTTTCCAGTTGAGGCAATAGATATTTTACAAAAACTAGTTCCTGAAAAGTGGATTGAAGAAGAAAGCATCCACCATAATCTACTGATACGATGAAAAGCCAAAAACCGCAGCAACACACTGCGTAGCCACTCAAAGTAGTCTAGCCCACAACCCAAAGCCAGCCAACGAACTCTCCCTATTCCCTTTCCGCTGAAGAACCCCTTTTCTTTTTCGTCAAAGCCCTCATCTTGTCATAAATCGCCGTATTCTTGTAAACGCCGGCGAAGCGTTCGGCACCCGGACCGTAAGCAAATACCGGAACGAGCGTGGCGGTGTGCCCCCCGGTGGAGAAAGTTGGTGTTATTTCATTATAGTCGGCAGACATTCCCTGCTTTTCTATGGTAGAAGACAAGGCGTAGCCTCCTGTCTCATGGTCAGCCGTGACGATCACTAGCGTGTTTTTATGTTGCTTGGCAAAGTCTAAGGCTACTCCCAGGGTTTGATCAAAATCCAGGAGTTCGGATATTAAGTATGCTGCATCGTTGGCATGGCCGCCCCAGTCGATCTGCGAGCCTTCTACCATCAGGAAAAAGCCGTCTTTGTCTTGAGAGAGATGATCCAGTGCCATTTTAGTGGCTTTGGCAAGAAAGTCGCCCCGGCCATCCAGCATCCTGGGCATGCCGTCGTCGGCTAACAAAAAGCCGTAGCGTTTTTTGCTGTCCAGCTTATTAGGACGGTTCAGCGCCGTCGTGTCTATCACAAATCCATGGGCAGACAAACTGTCGTAGTAGTTTGTTTGGTCTTTGCGGTTGAAAAAAAATTCCTTGCCGCCTCCGGCAAAAAAATCAACCGGAGAAGCTACCAACTGGGCAGCAATATCTTCATGCTGGTTGCGGGACTTGACATGCGCATAAAAAGCTGCCGGGGTGGCATGGGTGATGCTGGAAGTAGCCACCAAACCGGTACTCAGCCCTTCCTTCGATAGCTGCTCGACAATAGTAGGAACCGGTACAGAATCGTTATCTACCCCAATAGCGGCATTGTAGGTCAGCACGCCGGAGGCAAAGGCGGTAGCGCCGGCTGCCGAGTCGGTGATCTTGTCGCTGGCGGCAGACGTATTGCTCAGTCCTATGTAGGGAAAGCGGGAAAAGTTGGGCGTTCCTTCTCCAAAGTAATAAGCCGAAGACACCTGCGAGAGCCCCATACCATCACCGATCAGCAGGATAATATTTTTGGGTGAGGCATTCTTGGCAGTTTGTGCCAGGCTGTTGAAGTCCGACAGCAAACAAAAGGTCAGGCAAAGTAGTGAACATAAATAACGCATGGAAAAGAGTTTAAAAGCGATGAGATGAAACTAGTATAAATCGTTGAATTCACACGAAGAAACGTTAATTCATACGAATGAATGTGTCAGCGCGTTGGGCGAAGTTAAAACTTATCTATATAAATCGTATGGAAGCCCGGCTTGTTCAAGTTTTTTCTTATAATGATGAAGGCGACCCGGTAAGAGTTGCCAAAGACAAGTTCATCTACAACACCGTGAACCTGGGGCTGGATATTGTAGCCAATAAAAACAAATCAGCCGAATCTGCCAGTTAAATCTCTGGTGCAAACACAGGCTAAAAATAAAAGGGATGCTAAAGTTACATAGCATCCCTTTTTCGTTAAAGCGAAATCAAGCTATCTTTCCTCTGATTCCGAAGCGTTTACAACCGCTGTGATGTTGATCTGCTGCGTAGGGGCGGTAGGATCGTTAGAAAATACCGTGACGGTTTTTTGCTGCTTGCCCTGTCTGCCTTTGGTGTTAAAAGTGACGGTAAGCTTGCTGCTCTCCCCGGGCTCCAGGGTATCTTTGGCAGGTTTGGAAACCGTGCAGCCGCAGTTGGCTTTGGTCTCCCGGATATGCAGCAGGCTTTTGCCCGTGTTGGTAAAGATAAAATCTGTCTTGACAATAGCATCTTCTCTGATATTGCCGAAGTCGTGCTTTTTTGAGTCAAATGTCAGGCGGGGCGCCCGGTTGAGTTCATCCTGTGTCATAGGTGCAAAGTATTCCTCCACGGTTGCCATCACGCTGAACGCCTTCACGCTGTCTTCGGCTTCGTTGGTAAACAGGGTGATATGGTCGGAAGAAAAGCCCAGGTTTTTGCCAGCCGTTGCATCATAGGTGATCTTAAGGGTTCCTTTCTGCTGCGGTAGCAACTCTTGAGGAACAGCTTCAATCTGTATGTGGCCGGGTGCTACGGTGCGGCTGCTGAAGATGATGGAAGAATCGCTGTCGTTGTAAACGGCAAAAGATTTGGTCACCGGCTCCTTGGTGGTGATCTTACCCATGTTGAAAGAGCGGTACACCGTGCGCAGGCTTCCCATCTGCGTAGGATAATCATCTTCCGGGGTTTTGGGCTTAGGCTCTACCGAACCTTTGATGTGCAGCACAGTGAGCGCAGGCTCTGCATTGGTGGTCACAGAAATGGTCTTGCTAAAGCTTCCGGGCCGGTTGCGGGGATCGTATTCGGCGATCACCCTGCCGCTGTCGCCGGGCTGCACAGGCTCGCGGGTCCAGGAAGGTGTGGTACAGCCGCAGGAAGCTTTCACGTCGCTGATGACCAGGGGCAGCGCGCCGGTATTTTTAAAGACAAACTCGTGGGAAACCGGGCCGTCTTCTTCCGCTACCGCACCAAAGTCAAAGGCATTTTCTTCAAAAACGACCAGTGGTTTCTGATCCTGAGCCCATGCCTGGAGCGTCAGCACGAAGAAGAAGAGAATTAATCTGTTTTTCATAAGTAAAAGGGAATGTTTGTATGGGCTAACGAAGCTTAACAATCTTTATGCTAAAAAACCTTACGCCTTCAAAGCAAAATCATTTATTGCCAAAAATCAACAGGGTGTAACTTTTAATGCAAATTAATAATGAAGAACACTTGCCTGCCAGATTTTCTGTTCTAAAAATTTCCTGTTTACTTTGTATCCAACATAACCTAAACATGGCACGTATACTGACAGGCATCCAAAGTTCGGGGCGTCCGCATCTGGGTAATATCCTGGGCGCGATCCTTCCGGCGATACAGCTATCGCAGCAGCCCGGCAACGAATCTTTTTTCTTTATCGCAGACATGCATTCGCTGATTTCCATCAAAGACGCCGGTGAACGGACAGCCAATATGAATGCTGTAGCCGCCGCCTGGCTTGCTTTCGGCTTTGATACGGAAAAAAACCTGCTCTACCGGCAGTCGCAGATCCCGGAGGTGTGTGAACTGGCCTGGTATCTGAACTGTTTTACGCCTTACCCCATGCTGGCCAATGCCCATTCGTTCAAAGACAAGCAGGACCGGCTCTCGGATGTCAACGCCGGACTGTTTACGTACCCGGTGCTCATGACCGCCGATATTATTCTCTACGACGCAGACTATGTGCCGGTAGGCAAAGACCAGCAGCAGCATTTAGAAATGGCGCGCGACATTGCCCAAACCTTCAACACGCGCTACGGCGATACCTTCGTAGTGCCGGAAGCCAAGATTGACGAAGCCCGCATGACCATCCCGGGCACCGACGGGCAGAAGATGAGCAAGTCTTATGGCAACACCATCGATATCTTTCTGCCAGACAAGCCATTGCGCAAAGCCGTGATGTCTATCGTGACGGACAGCACCCCGCTGGAGGAGCCCAAAAACCCCGATACCTGCACAGTGGTTGCCCTGTACAGCCTGCTGGCAGACGAAAGCCAAACCGCCACGATGCGGAAAAACTACCTGGGAGGCAACTACGGCTACGGCCACGCTAAGCAGGCGTTGTTTGAATTGATGATCAGCAAATTTGCGCAGGAGCGGCAGGTGTTTGATTATTTTATGACCAACCTGCCCGAATTGCATCGTCGGCTGGCGCAGGGAGAGGCACGGGCACGGGAGATTGCGCATCGCACCCTGGGAAGAGTAAGGGGGAAGTTGGGGTATTAGTTAGTTGTGGGGATTTATCAGCTGTAAGGGGTTTAAACGTAGGCTGTTCAATCCATATTCCTATTTACGTGACGTTTTTGGGGACTTAAATAAAAAGTGTGCTCGCAATCCAGTAGTTTTGAGTTGCGAAACATACAAACCTCCGAATGCGAGCACGCCTCAAAGTTAAGCTAT
>JBBSNI010000036.1:0-23726 GCA_038232695.1 Cytophagales bacterium | reverse complement strand
CCGTAAAAAATCTTGTGGTTCCCCACCGGGAAAAGTTTGAAAGTGCACCGGCACCCCGCCGCGTCCCGGTCGGGCATGACCACGGTGGATCGCTGCGCTCAAACAGCAAACTTTCCCTTAATGAATACTTAGATCGTAATTCAAGCCCAACTTACGTTACTTTTACTTGAACATTGAGTGTTGATTATTGAATATTGAGTGCGCCCGGCGCCCGGTTAAAAAAATGCTAACCGGGCGCTGGGCGCATTCAACGCTCAACGACTACTCCCTACAACTTCCACTAACTATCTCCTTCTCTATTGCTGCGGGTTCTATCTTCCCCGGAGATAGACTGGCGCATGTCGGTATCGGCTTGTATGTTTTGCATACGGTAGTAGTCCATTACGCCCAGGTTGCCGCTGCGGAAGGCTTCTGCCAGCGCTTTGGGCACTTCAGCTTCCGCCTCGATCACTTTGGCGCGGGCTTCCTGCGACTTGGCGCGCATTTCCTGCTCGGAGGCGACTGCCATCGCCCGGCGCTCTTCGGCTTTGGCTTCGGCCACTTTCAGGTCGGCATTCGCCTGGTCGATCTGTAGCTTGGCGCCTATGTTTTCGCCTACGTTGACGTCGGCAATATCAATGGAGAGGATTTCGAAAGCCGTTCCGGCATCCAGGCCGCGTTGCAGCACCAGCTTGGAGATCTTGTCCGGGTTCGCAAGCACATCCGTATGTCTTCTGGCGGAACCGATGGAGGTGACAATGCCTTCGCCCACCCGCGCCAGGATAGTATCTTCGCCAGCGCCTCCTACTAACTGGGCGATGTTGGCTCTGACGGTCACCCGGGCTTTGGCCATCAACTGTATGCCATCGGCCGCTACCGCCGCCACTTCGGGGGTGTTGATCACTTTTGGATTAACAGACATCTGCACCGCTTCCAGCACATCCCTGCCTGCCAGGTCAATGGCAGTTGCCTGCTTAAAAGTAAGCCGGATGTTGGCTTTGTCTGCCGAGATCAGTGCTTTGATCACAGACGGGACATGGCCGCCTGCCAGGTAGTGCGTCTCCAGGTCGGAAGTGGTCAGATCTAAGCCCGCTTTGGTGGCTGTGATCATGGATTCTACGATGATGCTCGGCGGCACTTTGCGGATGCGCATAAACACCAGCTCGAGCAAGCCCACATCCACCCCGGAGAACCGTGCTGTGATCCACAGGTTGAGTGGAATGAAGTAAAGAAGCGTAAAAAAGGCGACAATAGCCGCAATGATGATCAGAATTATCGAAAGTCCTTCCATATTTTGTAGGTTCATGTTGTGTTTTTAGGTGTTCAAGTTTTTAGGTGTTCAAGTTTTTAGGTGTTTAAGTGTTAAGGTGCTAAAGTGTTAAATCTAAATACCTTAACACATTAACACCTTACATACAACACCATTTCACTCTATAGGTTCTACTAATATTTTATCTTCCGTGACGTCGATGACCCGGATGCGGGTGCCTGCGCTGACGTATTGGCCAAGCGTACTGACTTCTACGATGACTTCTTTGAACTCCGCTTTGCCCGAGGGGCGAAGGGCAGAGAGGGTTTTGCCGGTATCGCCTTTCCACAGATTGTTCTTTATATCGTCGTTGACCCGGCTGTTGTGGGATTTTTTCAGCGAAAGCTTATCCCAGGTACCCGACCGCAGGCTGATGGCCACGATGATGATGGTAGCGATGAACGTGAAACTCAGTACGATGAGCCCTGCGCCGGTGCCGTGATTGACAAAAGTGAGCACCACGCCAATGATGACCAGCAACAGCCCTGCTATGCCAAAGATCGTCGTGCCGGGAATAAAGATAAGCTCAGTAACGACCAGGGCTATGCCAACGCCCAAAAGAATGATAATGGTAAGCCAGTCTAACATAACCGGGAAATCCTCATGAAGCTGAATAATGCTTTGAAAATAGGAGGAAAAAATCAGAATTCCGCATTATTTTGCAGTTCCTGCATTTTTTCAGCATAACGCCTTCCCAATGTCCTTGCAGAGGTACTGTCAAAATGGGTGCTGTCACCTTTATCAGTGAGTCCGGTAGCCTGGGCAACGGCTACGTTTTTCAGATGATCGGGCAGGTGCAGCAAGACCTCGTTGATCAGCCGCGCATCCGGGTTCTTTTTGACATAAAACGAGCCTAAGGTTCCCACGACTACCGGCAGGTTTTCGTTGCCCAGGGTATCTCTGAGGTGGGTGATGAGTTGGATGAGCTTGTTTTGATAAATAGCAACTTTCTCCGGACTGCTGTCGCTTTCTCCCTGGTGCCACAAGATGCCTTTCAACACGCCGTCTTTCATGGCGATCTGCGCCCGCCGTACCGCTTCATCATAAGGGTAGCTGTGCGTCTGCGGATGATACCCGCCAGGCTGCCAGGCGGCGATAGGAGAACCCCCGGCGGCGCAGGGAATCAGTCCGATGCTTGTCTGAGGTTGTTTTGCTGCCATTGCCTTACCGAAGCTAAATCCGGGACCGACGCCGGCAATGGCCGGCTTATCAAAATGCAAGGGTTCGGAAGCAGGAACCCACTGCTCCAGGCTGTCTAAAGCAAATACGCGGGGATGGGTAAGAGTATCTTCTTTCTCAACCGTGCCCCGCCCTGCCATATTAGACTGACCGATCAACAGGTACAAATCACGCTTAGGCGTTTCTTCCGAAGCTTTGCCGGAGGGCTGACAGGCAGCAAAAACGAGGGCTAAGAGTATACATACAAGGTTAAGTAGTTTCATAATAAGTTAATAGCTCTACGGGCAGAAGGTTTGGGTTAATGCTGTTACTTGAATTGATAAATATGTCAGTATCAAAGTGTTAAAAGATACAGAAAGTCTGCCGGATAGGTTTAACTTTGGGTAGAAATATAGTGGATAAACGCTTGCTTTTGCCTGTTTTACCTTAGCATTGTATATTTCAGAGCAAACACACTATTGAAACTATAAGGGATATATATATGCGCAATTGCGTATGTACGGATGTTGGCAGCAAGCAAAAGAATATGAATGAAAAAAATAAACAATTTGCGTTTAGGATCGTCGGTTACGTAAAGGCTATTTACGTAAAACACTCAAAAATTGCACTTGACAGCAAACAAGCATTCGAGGAAATTGGAACTGAAAAGGAGAAATACTTGAAAAGAGTTTTTACCTTATACATGAAAGGTTATTCTGATAATTCGTTAAGAGGTTCTGGTAGCCGTTCTCAGGTTATGCAATCCGCATGCGATGAGCATGACTTGATCTCGGACACCTCTGATTCGTAGCCTAATTTTCTCTTTAACAATATTGAGTCTTTTGACTCCTGCCATCACATGTTCTACCGGTACTCTGATTCGGCTTAAGTCAGTGTTTTCCTGTTTCTGCTGCTTAGTCAACTCCCCGTTCTTAGGTTTTTTGTGCGGTATCAATACGCTAATGTTGTCTAGTTCATAGCCCTGATAGCCTAAATCTTCTATGAGCACGGTCTCATCGGGATAACAATGCCCAGCTTCATCAGCTAACCTTTTGTCGTGTACGCTACCTGGGTAGGTACTGCTCAAAAACAAGACTTGGTTTTGCTGATCTACAATCAAATTGTTTTTGACCGTATGCGTTTGCTTCTTGCCGCCGCGCCACGGTGGCTGTACTCATGCTTTTGACGCTCATAGTCCCCTGAACGAGGAATACGGCGTTCTGTAGCGTCCATAAGCAACACATAGCGCGTAAAGGTTTGCAAAAAGGCGTATAAGGCATAACCGAAGCGCTTAGGTAGCACTTTTAACTTCTTCAAGGCTTTTTCTAACAGGGGCAGCAAAAGCTTGATCCATTTGCTCACCCGAGGCTGCTGCATACCGAAAAGTTGCCCCTGGTAATGTTGACGTGGGTTTTCTTTCATATAGACCAGGATGAACAGCAGCTTCTGGGCACTACCCGGTAGGCTACAGCGCACATCATCCTGGAACTTAGGAATGCGCCGGGGATTCCCTTCCAGCCGGGTCGCCGGGCGATCATGATGCTGAAAGTAATTTCGGCACAGGGGGTCAAAAACAGCCAATAGTCTCATAAACTCAGCCGGGTGTAAACTCGTTAATGGTAATAGATTAGGGTGGTCTGTTGGGTTATTTTGGATATTTTGCATACTAAAATAGCCAGCAAACCGCCCTTTTTGTTCCTATAGAAATTTATCAGAATAACCTCTATGACAATTAACCAAGCTGTCGATAGGTTAAAACAAGCTGAGGTTTATCTATCGATTGATACAGTACCAGAACATTATAAATCCAACGGAATAGAAGAGCATAGAGTATTACCGTCTTCATATTGAAAACTTTCATATTAGGTGCATCTCAATCATGGATTATACAGTTCATTTGATAAATAATGCACTAAGACTTGGCATTCCATCGAAGAAGTGCAACTCATATACGATTACCGAAAATACAATCCTCAAACCGCTATCAATAGCTAGCAAACTCAAGAATTTTGAAGCTGCATTTTCTCAAATTAAAGCAAATCGGAACAAAATTCTTCATCAAGGTGAATTTGAATTTAAGTCTGTTGAGGAAATAGACTCTCAAATAGTTAGAAGTGATTTGTTTGATTATGGAGAGGAGCTTACAGAATATTTTAATAAAGGGAGGCGTGAAAAAATTCAGGAAACAATCAAAGAGTTAAAAGAAGAAGTTGACAAAGTTGAGTTTCATATAGGTGAAATTCTTGAAGAATTAACTCAGTTCATCGACACACAAGTCAAATACTTCGAGCTAGAAGAAAAGCCTGCTGCCAACAAAATGCAGTAGCTAGCCCTGTTTGAAAAGCACTCGAGATCTATTTTCTCCAAGCACAATAATTGAAATTTGAAAGATTAACGCAACAACACCGGGCCAGCTACTCGCACAGGCCGTTGTGTGCCACCTGAAATAAAAAGAAACAACTTTGTAACCATGAGAACAATTCAAATAAAAGTAAGCGAAACTGACTTTGAGAGGTACAATTTAGAAAGCCAGGAAGAAATTAAGTTTACAGATTTTGTGGAGAAAATAAGTCTTGAATACGCAAGAAAAGCCCTGTTAGAATGCAATGAAATCGCTGGAAAAGTAGGGCTTTCCAAGCTGACTTTGGACGACATCAACGCAGAAATAAAAGCAGTGAGAGATGCAAAGAATAATCCTTGACACGAATGTGATTGTGTCGGCTTTCATCTCTAATGCTGTGCCTACTAAGATTTTGTATGATAGATGTTCTGACTGATATAAGTGATAATAAATTCCTGGAACTGGCAGCCGTTAGTTCGGCAGATTACTTAATAACAGGAAATACGGTTGACTTTACAATAACCGAGTTTGAGTATACTAAGATTGTAACGCCCAGAGAATATTGGGATAATTACAGACGATAGAAAACCTCATCCAACAAGCAAAGTGCAGTGGGGTCACCACGATCCCCACCGGGATGACTCGGGCTGCGAGCCGCGGGCTGCCCCATCGGGATTCGGAGCATCCGCTAATTGCTTCATTGAATAGGACATTTATGGAGAGAGATAAAGTTTTGGATGAAGCAGCAAGTTTAAGATCAAAATATGACGTTTATACGGTATCTTCGTATGAAAGAAATACGCTTACATCCATTTTATGAACCACGACCTAAAAGATGCTTTTAAAGACATACCTGATATGATTGTCTCTGCTTTTGAAATGCAACAGTCAAACCAACGGATTGATATTTTTGAAGGGCAATTCATATTAAAGCATAATGAAAAACTCATTGAAGTAGAGGGGTTAATCTATTTTAGCTGGCTTCCAAATCCAGAGGTGAAATTTAGAGGAAAAGTTATCAATGAATCAGATGATGTTGTAAGTATAGATCTATTCATAACAGAGCATAAATTTGAGTTGGTGATTGATGAGTTAGTCTTTGGTGATATATCTATCACAAGTATCTCTCATTCTAATAGTTCTAATGAAATTAATTTAGAAGGAAGGATTTTAGATACTGCTGTATTTGGTGATAAGTCTACTCCAGTCACTAAAGTAAGATTTGCTATTCCAAACCTGAGAGAGTTTCAAGGAGATTTTGTGAAAGCAGTTAATAATGAAGGAGGTATAACCCGCGGTAGCAATAGGATTGTGTTTGAGAATAATGATTTTCTAATCACAATTGATAAATCTTCTAACTTCAAAGAACTACATAATGCTTTAAAACAGGGAGGTTATGTCAATTTATACTCTGGAGAGTTAACTAAAAAGCAAGGAACTATAAAGTTCAGTGAGTTGGGAGACGTTGTTTATTGTTTTACGACATTTCTCACTTTTTTGAATGGGCGAAGGTGCGCTCCTTTTTTTCTCGCGGGTATCCATGAAGAAGAGGTTCTATGGACTGACTTTTCTGAGCGCAGGGTAGATCAATATAAATATGTTATTACTTGGCCTCCAAGTCATTCCATTGAAGGGCTGGACGAGCTTTGGAAAAGTTTCTGCACTTTATGGAAAGATGATAACGACAAAGATTTTATTACCTCTGCTATCCATTGGTATGTAGAAGCCAATGGAAACTCCGATTATGCGGAAGGGGCTATAGTTATGTCACAGATAGCCTTAGAGCTTATTTACAACTGGTTTGTCATTGAGAAGAAAAAGCTTCTTATAGGTAAGGATGGTGAGAACATCTCTGCTTCTAATAAAATCCGATTGTTGCTTTCTCAGGTAAATGGAAATAGCGAAGTGCCTGTAGCTTTCACGAATTTACAATCATTCGTAGGTGACAATGAAGATATATCTGACGGAGCGGACGCTTTTGTACAGATCAGAAACGCTATTGTGCATTCGCAAGAGGGAAAAAGAAAAAAGCTGGCAAAGATACCTGTCCCTGTAATAGTTGAGACGTATCAGTTATCTATTTGGTACATAGAGCTTTCCTTGCTTTATGTTTTAAAGTTTAAGGGTAAGTATTTTAACAGATGTTCAGGTGCAAGATGGAATGGGGAGGGTGAAGAAACAGCACCTTATATAAAGGAGTAGATAACAGATATAAAAACATATACAGATGGAAAAAGAAAAATTAATTTCGCACATTACCATAGACCCGTTGCTACATGAATATCTTCCGCCGCTATAAGTGCGATAGCATAGCGGATACAAGCATGAATATCATCTACCTGCAAGTCAGGGTAACAATCCTCGATGATCTCAGCAAAAGAAAGTTTTGCATCAAGTATTAACTGGCCTCTAATATACCATTAATGTCTTAATAAAACTTATACCGCTGATCTTCTATCTCGGAGAAGTCTTCTATAGCTTCGGCAATGTTGAAAGTGGTCTGCTGCCGCTGGCGCTGCCTGATCTGCTCTTTATAGGCCGTATAGTCTTCCAAGTCCGGTGCTTCGGTGAGCGCTTCCAATTGCATGATCACTACACCGTTTTCCCCGATGACAGGCGCGGAGGTCTTGCCGGGTTGCAGGCCGAAGGCTTTGCCGATAGCCTCGGGGGCTGCGCCTACGTTGGGCAGGGTGCTGCTGCTTAGCTTCAGGTCGCTGCTCGTGTATACGCTGGCGTCTTTGCCATAGGCTTTGGCGATCTCTTCCAGACTGCCCTTCATGCCCTGGAGTTTCTTGGCGATCTGCTCACCTTTGCGCTGTGCTTTTAGTTTGGTAGTCACTTCGTCCCGCACACTTTCCAGGGTAGCCGTACCTTTTTCGGTTTTGCCCGTCAGCACAGCCACTACATATGCATTGTCGAGTTCGAACACCGGAGATACTTCTCCGATGTCGCCTTCATTATACGCCCAACGCACGATTTGCCGCGCGTCGCCCAACTCCCGGACATTCTGTGCATTGGGGGTGATGTTTTCGGCGGTCATCACTTCCAGCGTGTCCGCCTGGGTGGCTTTTGTAAAATCATCGCGGTCTTCAATCGCATTGGCAAAATAATCTGCTTTGCGGAAAGCCGCGTCGCGGGTCTCGTCGCTCGGATACAGCGCGCTTTCTACAGTGGCAATGTCATATACCTTTTTGGTTCTGGCTTCGGTCACTTTGATGATGTGATACCCATACTCGGTTTTTATCAATTTGTTGATCAGCCCGGCTTCTTTCTGGGCGAACACGGCCTTTTCAAAAGGCTCTACCATACGCCCTTCGGAAAACCAGCCCAGGTCACCGCCCTGCGAGGAGGTGCCGTCCTGACCGTACTGCTGCGCCATCTCGGCAAAGTCGGCGCCCTGCTTGATCTCATTGAGCACCTTCTGCGCCTGCTGGCGGGCTTTGGTCTCGCTGCTGTCCGACTTGAACAGGATATGGCTGGCCCTGGTATGGAAGACAGAATCTTCCCTGGCAGCCGACACTTTGTAAAGCGTATACACGCCGTTTTCAAGGTAAGGACCCTTGACTTCTCCTTCATTAAGCGATGAGAGGCTATCGGTCAGCCTTTCGGGCAGGTCGCCCGGAGTATAGGTACGAAAAGCCGCATTGCTTCCGTCGGTGTTGACAGCCGCAAAAGCCGAGTCGCTGGTAGCGCTGGCAAAGTTCTGCTTCAACTCAGCCAGTTCTTCCTGAAAGGAAGCCGTGTCCTGCGCCGAGGGGATCAGGGGAAAGGTCACATACTGAAAAGTCCTTCCGGCTTCTACCTGGTATTCTTCTTCGTGTTCATCGATATATTTCTTCAGGTCTGCATCAGTTACGCTGATGGCAGAGTCGCTGATGGCGTAGAAGGGGACGTACAGGTATTTTACTTCTGCTACCGTATTTTCTGCCAGGTACTGCTGGCGGGCCTCTGCGTCGGTGATGTAGTCAGACTTGAGCATGAGGTTGTCGAACTTGAGGCGCAGGCGACCGTTGTTCAGGTTGCTTTCAAACAACTGCCAGGCGATCTGCTGCTGTTGGGGCAGCTGCCGCAGGTTCTGTAGATAAGATATGATGCGGTCGCGGTTGAATTGGCCGGTCTGTGGGTCGGTAAAAGCCTGCTGTATCTCCGGGTTGATGTTGTTGCCCTGCACCATATCAACCAACTCATTTTCCGTTACCTTGAGACCTAACTTTTCAAATTCTTTGGTAAACGCCTTTTCGGCTACGAGCTTATCCCAGGCTTGCTGGCGCAGGGAGTTCATCTCCCTTTCCGTAGGGTTGCGGTTGGTATTGATGGCAAAGTTGTAGCGCACCTCTTCAATAGCCCGCTGAAACTCTTCGTATTTGATCTCTTCGCCTGCAATCTCTCCCACCGTATTGTCTCTGCCTCCGAAGAAAGCCGAACCCGGCCCCATGAAAGCGTCGCCTACCAGGAAGAGCACCAGGCCTAAAGCTACCACACCTACCACCAAAACGGTTTTTTCTCTTATTTTACTGATTAATGCCATACTGGACTATGATTTTATGATTAATTAGAATAATTGCTAACGTTACAAAGTCTTGTTGTGTATATATAACAACAGCGATGCGTTTTCTGCAAAAGAAGCGCAAAGTAAAATGATTATCTTATAAATTCAAACAGGTTCTTTCTGCGAGTTTTCCAGGATGGTGACCTTTACATTGTCTATCCTGTTTTCCCGCATAGACATTACCGTAAAGGTAAACGGCGGTACCCGTATAATAGTGCCCGTTACGGGGATTTCACCGATGATAGACAAAATATAGCCGCCCAGCGTATCGTAATCTCCCGCCGGGATCTGCCAGTTGTACTTTTCATTGAGGTAGTCAATCTCATGGCGCGCACTGATCAGGTAGGTGTTGTCTTCTATCTTTAACTCTACCCAGTCTTCGGCGTCGTGTTCATCCTGGATTTCTCCGAATATCTCTTCAATAATATCCTCTATGCTGACAATGCCTGCCGTGCCGCCAAACTCATCTACCACCAGCGCCAGGCTTTTGTGCTCGGTAATAAACTGTATCATCAACTCATTGGCAGGAATGGTTTCCGGCACAATGATAATGGGCGCCAGTATCTGGCTGATGGTCTTTGGTTTCTTGAATAATTCCAGCGAATGGCAGTAGCCGACCACTTCATCGATAGATTCGTTGTAGACCAGTATCTTGGAATGACCGCTCTCCACAAAGGCTTCTTTCAAGTCTTCTATGCTGTCTTCTATGTCTACGGCGACTACCTCCGTGCGGGGGATCATGCATTCCCGGACTTTCACCGTTTTAAACTCCAGCGCATTATTAAATATCTTGGTGTTTACTTTGTGTTGGTTCGGCTGATCCTTTTTTTGCTCGACCACTTCGTCGCTCAATGTATTTTTAATGTAATTGTTCAAATCAGTCAGTCCAAAAACGGGTTTATCTTCCCGGTACTCAAACCGCAGTATATGCACAATGGTAAATTTAGACACGATATCAATGATGGTCACCACCGGGAACAAGATATAGTAGATAAGCGTCATAGGCAGGGCAAAGCCTGATAGTAATCCGTTAGGGTCTATGAGAAAGACACTTTTAGGTGTAAACTCAGCGATGATCAGCACAATGAAGGTAGCAAATACGGTCTGCAACACCAGGATCATGATGTCGTTGTTGATGGCTTCCGGCAAGTGCGTTGTCAGAAAAGGATCGAGCAGGGTAGCCATAAAAAAGCTGTAGAGCACCAGGGCAATGTTGTTGCCTACCAGCGTGGTGCCGATAAACTTGGCAGGTTGCTGCATAAAGCGGGACAATAACCTGCCGGAAAGCTCTCCGTTTTTGCTGGAAAGCTCTATGCGCAGCTTATCGGCCGAGATAAAGGCAATCTCGATACCGGAAAACAAGGCCGAGAACAGCAGGCAGACAACGACGGCAAGGATACTATAATAATCCATATTTTATCATTTTCCGGAATGTTTCTTCTTGTTCTTCAAAGGTAGCTTTTTGCTGTTATCTTCACCGGCTGAGGCTTTCTTTTTTCTAATGCTATACCAAAACAGCAATATGACAGAGAGCATCAAAAGCCAGTAGGCATACGCTATGCCCAGCGTCATGACCTGGTGTACGCCGATGATGAAGAAACCTACGCTCAGGGATAATATAACAGCATCTAACAGGCGCATAGCTTTATCAGTTGTTCAACGGAAGTGTACCGGTAGGTTTAAGGATACGCCAGGAAATAAATTGCTCGTCGGAGGTCAGCCCTTCTCCCATCAGCACATCGCCTTCTGTCTCTATTTCTACGTAGCGGTCGGTATAGATCTCATGCTTGCTGCGGTTCCAGTATAGCACTTCTGTTCTCAGGGTCTCTTTGGTCTTCAGGTTTTTTACTATTACTTTACCCGTAGCCGTGTACAGGTTTTTTTCTCTGTCATAATAACCCTGGTCGGCTTGTATGGTAGAGGATTTGGTGCTGTCGTTCTCAAAAAACTCCACATAGATGCCGTCCGGGAACTCCAAGTTACCATTTTCAAAGTTCAGTTGCTTGGCGGCTCTCAGCCTCAGCCGTACAATCGCTGAATCGCTGTAGCGCGTATCTACCTGGTATGATTCAGAAATGGGGCCTTCGTAGTTCTTAAAGGTATCCGCATCCTGTCCATCACTAAAGCAAGCAGTCAGTCCAATGATTAACAGAAGGACCAGGAGGGTTTGTGGCATTGTAGAGGGCTTTAGCGTTGAGTCTGCGCCGCTGAATATGTTTATGTAAGTTGAAAGGCCGCCGGGAAGTTCCAACAAAAATAGCCATTTTACCAGGCAGGTTCAGCAAAAGCAAAACGCTGTACGGCAAAATGGCTACAGATCAACAGAAACTTTACTTGCTTAATCTCTGGTACGGATGGTGACCGTCTCGTTGATCCAGCAACCTACTTTTATACTTCCCCCTACTTTCTTGTTGTGGGTAAAGACTAGTTCTTTGGAAGGGAACTGCTCCTTGGCGTGAGCCATGCCTTGTGAGTCACCGGCTTTTTGATACATCTCATAGGCAGCCAGGAAAACAGCCCTGTCTTCTATTTCACTTTTTCCGCCTTTACACTCTTCGTAACTGTTCATATACATATTGCCTACGGTAGTATACGCTTTGCCGGCCACGCTTTGGTCGGTCTGTGCCGCTTTTATGGCGTAGTCGCGGGCGGCATTTCTGTTGCCTTGCTTCAGGTTGATGCTGGCCATGCTCAGGTAGACCTCTGCTTTTTGCTGGTTGCTTTCGGAAAGCTGAGCAGCTTTATTCAAGAACTCCATCGCTTCCTTTTCGCTACCTTCGCGCATCATACGCTCACCGATGGTTTTGGCAAGCCCGGCATTAGGTTCTTTGTTAAAGGTAGCAATGGCCGCTTCTGTAAAGTAAGGCTGGTCGGTACACTCAGAAGCCAGCGACAGGGCAATGATTTTCTTGGCAATGTCTGTGTCGCCCGGATTTTCTTTCATCTTAGGCACCAGCTTGTCAGCAATAAAGTTACAGTCTACATCAATGGTCTGAATAAAGATAGCGTCCACTTTTTCAGCCTGCTCCTGATATTTGGCGGCGTCTTTACCACCTGCATTTTTGTCTACCACCTCATTGAGCTTGTCGTACACATCTATCAACTCGTCCTGCGACATTTTCTTCTGTTCATATAGTCCTTTGGCAATAGCCATGTAGGGGAAAATATTGTAATAAGCAAACTTTTCTTTGTTAGCTTTCAGTGCTTTAGAAAAAATGCTGCTGAGCGTATCATGTTGCTCTTTGTTGCTGTAAAGCAACTTGGCAGCCGCACTGGCTTTTTTGTTTAACAGATCAGCCTCTCCGCCAAAATACTTTATTCTCGTATCGTACATCTGCAAGGCTTTTTCTGTATACTCTTTTTTCTTGGCAGCATCCGTTTCTTTTTGTGCCAGATCTTCGTAAATGTCAGCGCCATTAATGTAAATAGAAGGGTTCAGGTCAGGTGCGTTTTCCAGAAGCCACCCCAAAGGCTGAACGGCTGCTTCCAGGTTGCCCTGCTTTTTAGCATCTGTATAAAGGACGACCTTTTCCTGCGCGGTTTTCTTGTCCTCAGGCCAGTTCCATTGTGCTTTGGCTACGGTAGAGGCTACCAGTATAAACACGAAAACCGACCAGATTGAGCTGAATTTTAAATGCATTCTCATAGGTTTTTTAAGAATTATAGTAGGTTATAAAATAATTGAAATGTTATTAAGTAGTGCCTTACTTAACAAATCTGTTAACGTAAAGTTCAACACATAAACATATTGTCAAGAGAAGCCAAACTTCGTCAATAATATGAAAACTTACATGAAGAAGTATCTGTTAAAATACAAAAATAAGGCCGAAATAGCATATATACTACAAAAGAAAGTCGACAGCTACTTGTCGTTTTATCCAAAAACCTTCGCTTTGATGACACAATGCCATTGTTTCTGAACAAATCACGTCCTAAGAGCAACTACCCGGAAACCTATAAAGATAGTAAAAATATTACTTAATCATACTTGCGCCGGATAAACCAGCGGTCGTTGAAAGAGATGCCCAGATTTACTTTGAAGTAGTTTTCCCGGATAAGATTGTCTGCTGTGGTGCCTCTCCTACCTGCTTCAAAGGCCAGGTTCAAGCTGGAAAGGTTGCTCAGCGGCAGCGACATGCCCAGGCTAAGTCCCACATCCCTGATCTGCCGGTCGTTGATCGCGAAAGGGGTGTTTTTGTAATTAAAGCCCGCCCGGTAGGTCACTCTTTTCAGGTAGCTGTTGACGGAAGTGACATCGGGGATCCATTCGCCGCCTACGGCGATTTCCATGCCGTTGCGCATCCCGTTGTTGCTGCCAGCCCCCGCCTGATTGTCTGGCTGATAAGCCCTGAAGTTTTCCCACTGGTGTAGCGTAATGTCCACACCTGCCATGTATTTGAGGTACTTTTCTACAGCGATGCCTGCTCCGAACTTTGCCGGGATGGTCACGTTGCCCGTCTCATTGGAGATGGTATCCCTTATGCCGCCGCCCCGCAGCGGATCAGTGCTTTCAAACCTGACATTGCGCGTCGCGTTGATCTCCGATTCCGGCTGGTAGATCAGCCCGGCGCTCAGGTAAGAGGTCTTGCCTATCTTCTGGCTATAGTACAAGCCACCTTCTGCCAGCACCCCGGCATGAAATACCTCCTCTACATAAGCAGTCGCCTGCCCCGTGCCGACGATCTTAGGCAGCAGGCTCAGGTCGCGGTTGATCGTGCCAAACAGATAGCTGAGCCGCAGACCGGCCGAGAAGTTCTTATAAATCCTGACTCCGTTGGCAAAATAAACCTGGGAGATACCGCCTTCGCCTTCCAGCGTTAGCTGCGCCGACTGGCTGCTGCCTTCTATCAGCCTGTCTTCTTCTACCCGGTAGCCTACCGTGCTGTAAGGCATCAGCCCCACGCTGAGCGTCCACCGGTTGGCCATCGCCGGGAAGGCAAAAGCGCCATAGAGTAACCCGCCGGTAAACGAAGTGGCAGTCTCACCGCTTTTCAGCAGGTCTTTGTATTCGGTGCCAAAAGCGACGTTGAACGACGTCAGCGCATTGCGGTAGAGCAGGGCAGGGTTCACGTTGTTCAGGTGTATGCCGTTGCCGGCAGCAATGCCGATGCCGCCCATGCCCAGGTTGTGTACCAGCGCCGGGCTGGTCAGGTTGCCGATGCCCTGGGCTGAGTAGGGCGTCGTTTCTGTTTGTGCCTGTCCGCAGAAGGGCAGCAGGGTGAGAATACTAGCGACAAGCGCGTAAAGATTAAGCGACATGATAAAGTAATATACTGTTTAGTCCAATGAGTATCAGTTCGGGGACAATCACGTGCGGCTGCCGGATGAGGGGCGCACAGTAAGCGGCATCGCCGCCGCAGGTAATTACCTGCAAATCTGGGTATTTGTCGGCATACATCCGAATCATTTGTGTAATTTCTGCTGCCATGCCTATGACCGCACCGCTCAGCATAGCACTTTGGGTATCTTTGCCTGTCAGCGCAATGTCCTGGGCGGCAGTGTGTTCCGTACTTACCAACGGCAAACGGGCTGTAAAAGTATGCATTGCCCGGAGGCGCATCTGCAAGCCCGGCGCAATAGCCCCGCCCTGGTAGCGGCCTTGCCGGTCTATAAAGTCATACGTCGTGCAGGTGCCCATATCAATGACCAGCAGGTCGCAGTGCGGGTAGCGCAGGGCAGCCCCGGCAACAGCCGCCACCCGGTCGCTCCCCAGCGTCTGTGGCGTGGCGTACCCGTTGGTAAAAGGAAGGTGGGTGCTAGCGTCCAGACGGAGGATGCCGTGCTGTGATAGCACCTGGGAGAGTTCTTCCGGTAGGGTAGCTACCGCAGAGACCATACCTGCCTGAAACCGGATATGAGAAAGCAACCCGGACAGGGCAGGCGCGCGCAGCGGCGGGTACAATTCCACCAGTTCGTGACCCTTGAAAAGCCCTGCTTTTATGTAAGTATTACCCACATCGATGGCAAGGCTGTGCATAGACGTTTTATCCATACATACAAAGTAAAAGGGCGGGAAGCAGATTTTGCAAAATACGTATAAAAAGTGCAGTATTATACTATCTTTGCTCCCGTCCGAGTGAGTATTCTTATGAGTAAGTAAACAGATAAATACCTTTTTGCCAGGGGTTCGCACAGCCTCAGCATCAACAACTAACCTAACCAGATTCCATGAGTGGCAGATCAGCGCATATTGCCTTTGCAGGGCTCATTGCAATTTTCTTTCTTTTGAGTGGTATAGTATATGCAAACCCTGCCGGGGCAGTGCCGGCCACTCCGGTCCTGGCCGTGGCAGGATTACAGCAGCAAGGCGAGGAACACGAGCAGGTAAGCGGGCAGGCGGAGGGAGAAGCCGGCGAAGCCGAACACCATGAAACCGCTCCCTACTGGCTGGTGATCCCCTTTGCGCTGCTGCTGATCATGATCGCCACAGGGCCGCTGTTTTATGAACATTTCTGGCATAAGAACTATCCTATCCTGGCGGTCTTCCTGGCTGTACTGGTGGTGGCTTATTACGTTTTTATCCTAGGCAATGCCCACGAGCCTGTCCATGCTTTAGCAGAATACATGCAGTTTATTGCCCTGCTGGCATCGCTCTATATTGCCTCAGGGGGTATCCTGATCAAGGTAGACAAGAAAGCCACGCCGATGGCCAACGTTATACTGCTGCTATCCGGTTCGCTGCTCTCTAACCTGATCGGCACCACAGGGGCTTCTATGCTGCTGATCCGGCCTTTTATACGCCTGAACAAGAACCGCATCGGGGCGTATCATATTATCTTCTTTATATTTATGGTCAGCAACGTAGGCGGCTCGCTGACGCCCATCGGCGACCCGCCCCTGTTTCTGGGCTTCCTGCGGGGGGTGCCTTTTTTCTGGACCATCTCCCACGTAGTCGCCGAGTGGCTGTTTGCGCTGGCAGTGCTTTCCGGTATCTTCTACGTGCTGGACAAGCGCAATAAGGCAGACAATGGACTGGAAGAAGAGCCGGAGACCTACAGCAACAAAATATCGGTCATCGGGCTGCGCAACTTTCTGTGGCTGGGCGTGGTGATCGGTGCAGTCTTCATCGACCCCAACAAGTTTGACTGGGTGCCGGGCATTCCTTATGAGGGACAGCAGTTGTCTTTTGTCAGGGAAGCGATCATGCTCTCGGTGGCTTTTTTATCCTTTCGCTTTGCCAACAAAGAAGCGCTAGACGGGAACGACTTCAGCTTTGAGCCTATCCGCGAGGTAGCCTTTATCTTTATCGGTATCTTCGGCACCATGATGCCTGCCCTGGAACTGGTCGGTGACTTTGCCAAGTCGGAGACCGGGGCGGCGCTGATCACGCACAATACTCTGTATTGGGGCACGGGTATCTTGTCGGGCTTTCTGGACAATGCGCCTACCTATCTTAACTTCCTGGCGGCTGGTATGGCCTCTAAGGGCGCCAGTGTGAGCGACCCGGCGCAGGTGCTGGCTTTTGCCGAAGGCGAGTTCCACGACAGCATCCTGGACCTGACGGCGATCTCCGTAGCCGCCGTATTCTTTGGAGCCATGACCTACATCGGCAACGGGCCCAACTTTATGGTGAAGTCTATCGCCGAGCAGATCGGCATCCGGATGCCCTCCTTCTTTGGCTATATCATCCGTTTCTCGCTGCCCTTCCTGCTGCCCACCCTGTTTATCGTCTGGCTGATCTTCTTCTACTTCAAACCCGCTTAGGAGAGAATGGAAGGTTTAGCGGATGCCTGTCTATAACACGTAGTCATTCGACCCTCGAACACTATAGTCTTCGAGGGTCGAACACTATAGTCTTCGAGGGTCGAACACTATAGTCTTCGAGGGTCGGACATTATAGTATTTTAAGGTCATATACACCCGTGTGTTGTGTGCCTGTTCGAGGGTCGAAGCAAGTGCAGGCTGTATATGAAAGCGGTTTGTGCAGGCACAAACCGGATAAGGTAGGGTTTGGCAATATCTGCCTGCCGTATGGTTTGCCTGACTGCTTTTTGCAGGTTTTTACAATGGCTCTTCACTCTTATCTTTCTTAGCCTTCTCCTCCCGTTTTCTTTTTTTCTTGAAATATCTTCTCAGCAGGAAGTTATGCTGGGCGGCTTTCATGTTTTCGTCAAACTTCGCAATGCCTTCCGAGAGGCGGTCGGCGGTTTCTTTCAGGTTGTTGGCAAAGGTGGTATCGTTGAGCGCCACACCGACCGCGTTGTTTTTGGTATCTATCTTTTCTACGATCTGGTTGAGTTCGGTAGAAACTTCTGCCGTGTTCTGACTGGCTGTTTTTAGGTGGGTGAGCGTTTGGGTGTAGGTGCGGGCAAAAGCCGTATCGGTCAGCAGCGTCTGTACCAGCCCTTCTTTGTTGCTCCTGAGTTGGTCTACCATCGTGATCAGGTTGCGCGTGAGGGCGGCAGAGCGGTTGCCGGTCGCCTGAATGTTATCAATGGTCAGTTTGATCTCCGTGCCCAGCGTGGTATCCGTCAGCAGGGAGCCTACTGTGCCTGCCTCGCCGGCGTCGTAGATCATCTCACGCAGTTCGTTGGTAATGCTGTTGATGTTGTTGGCCGTGGCCTGCAAGGCGTTGATCATATCCTGGGTGCTGGTCTGTGTGACCGACTGCAAAACGGCATTGGCTTCTACGACTTGCTGGCCATAGCCCGGCCGGAGGATGACGATAGGGTTGCCCACCAGCCCATCCGAACTGATATAAGCGACCGCATTTCTTTTGATGAACGGTTGCAGTTCTTCGTTGATGCGCATCTCTACCTGCACCAGCGAATCGCTGATAATGGTAACATCCTTGACCGTGCCGATTTTGACGCCCGCCAGCCATACGTTGTTGCCTTTTTGCAGTCCGTTGACGTCCGTAAAGTTAGCGCGTAGCGGAAAGTTGGTCCTGAACAGCGAACGTTCGCTGCCAATATAGAATATGCCTGCCAGAAAAAGCAGGATACCCATGACCACAAAGATACCCAGCCGCGTATTTCTTCTGACTTCTTCTTTTTTCATCGTTCATTGTTTTTATAGTAGTTGAAAAATGTTTCTAATTGCGGATCGTCCTGCCGGTCCAACGCTTCAAAGGTGCCTTCCAGGTAGCAGCGTCCGTCATGCATATAAATAATACGGTCGGCCGTGGTACGGGCACAGGTAATATCATGGGTAATAATAATAGAAGAGGTATGGTATTTCTGCTTTACTTCCAGAATAAGCTCGTTGATCTCGCTGGAACTTACCGGGTCCAGCCCCGCCGTAGGTTCATCGTACAGCATGATCTCAGGCTTTTGGATGAGGCTGCGGGCAATGCCAATACGTTTGCGCATCCCACCCGACAGTTCGGCAGGCATCTGGTCAATAGCGTGCCGCAGTCCGACATCTTCGAGCGCATCATGCACCATCTGGTCCAACTGCTGCTGGTCGTGGATGCCTGCATTGCGTTTGAGCGAAAACTCCAGGTTCTCCCGCACCGACATGGAATCGTACAAGGCGCTGCCCTGGAAAGAAAAGCCTATCTTCTGGCGGATGCGGTTCAACGCTTTCAAATCCAAGGCATCCCGGTCTTTGCCCAGTATGGTGATCTTTCCTGCGTCAGGTTCTATCAGCCCAACGATACACTTGATCAGCACGGACTTTCCCATGCCGGAGCGGCCCAGGATGACCAGATTCTCTCCCCGGTGCAACGACAGGCTGATGTCTATCAACACGGGCCGGTCGTCGAAAGACTTGTAGAGATGTTCTACTTTGAGGGCCAATGGTTCAGTATCTGTCATGATGTTAGCTTTATTATCTAATAGATCCTAATATCTGAACCGCCAGAAAGTCAATCACAAACACAAATACCATAGAAATGACCACCGACTGATTGGCCGCTTTGCCCACACCTACCGTGGCGCGCGAAGCGTTATACCCTGCATACGTGCTGACCAGTCCGATGGCCAGGCCAAAGAAAAAGGGTTTGATCACGGAAGAGAAGATATCTAAAAAGGTAAGCGACTCAAAAGCCTGGGTAAAGAACAACTTCAGCGTGATCTGAGAGTAGTAGTTGACCGCCAGAAAGGAGCCGAACAAAGAAACCGTATCCGCGTATACCACCAGTATAGGCATCATGAGCATGGTAGCCAGCACCCGCGTGACCACCAGGTACTTGAACGGATTGGTGCCGGAAGCTTCCATAGCATCGATCTGCTCGGTGACTTTCATAGAACTCAGTTCGGCGCCCATGTTAGAGCCCAGCTTACCGGCACAGATCAGCGCCGTGATCAGTGGTCCCAAACCCCGCACAATGGCTATAGAGACCAGGGAAGGCAGCCAGCTTTCTGCCCCAAACTCTATAAGCGAAGGGCGCGACTGCCGCGTAAACACCGCCCCCGCCAAAAAAGAGGTAAACCCGATCAACAGCAGGGTGCGGTTGCCCTGAAGATAAAACTGGTTGAGCGTCTCTCCCCATTCAAAAGGAGGGGTAAACATTTCTTTAAACACCCGGACGACAAACCTGAACACGCTGGCAATGCGGATCAGCAGTGCCCTTCCTTTTCCAATTTCCTGCTGTTGTCTCTCTTTTAGTTTCACGATGAAGCTTTGTGGTGAAAAACTCAAAGATAATTACAATGTTTAAAAGCATACATGCCGGTTTGGCGTAATAAACTATAAGGCTCTGTAAAAAGTGTAAATATGGTCAGGGTGTCGTACTATCTGATGTGGATTTTTCTGGGGCTTACCCTGTTTGGGCTGTACCGCCCCTGGTTGGCATTGTGGTGGGCCGACGAAGCGCCCCGCATCAAGGTGCTTGGAACTTATGGGATAGCCTTTCTGCTGTTTTTGCTGGTCTACCTAACGCAGCGTTGACATCAAAAGGATGCATGTCCTGCAAATTTTAAATGCTTTGCTTATTCAATATATTTCGTGATCATTGTGTTTATCAACATTTTGCTTGTTTTTAGCGATTTATCTCTTGCAACCCTCTTTACTACTACGCTATGCTTAGCCTATTTACCATCAGGGGCATCTCTGCCCAAAGACCTTTGCTGTTTTTAGTTTTACTACTTTTCTGGCAGCCTGGAAGTATCCATGCACAAAAAAGCAAGAAGCTACTAAGCCGACTGTCCAACTCTCAGATTCTGCCAAGTATCATGGCTTGAAGATGCGCAACATCGGACCCTTCCGGGGTGGTCGTTCGGTGGCGGTCAGCGGCGTCGTACAAAAGCCCCGGGTATATTATATGGGCAGCACCGGCGGCGGCATCTGGAAAACGGAAGACGCCGGTATCCACTGGAAAAATATCTCCGGTGATTCTCTGAAAACAGGTTCCGTCGGAGATATTGCCGTGGCCGAATCCGATCCTAATATCATCTACGCAGGCATGGGCGAACATGCCGTACGGGGGGTCATGACAACCCACGGCGATGGCGTCTACAAATCTACCGATGCAGGCGATACCTGGACACACACCGGGCTGGAAAAAACCAGGCACATTTCCGATGTGGTCATCCATCCTCAAAACCCTGATATGGTCTACATAGCTGCCCAGGGAGCCGTACATGGACCCAGCGAAGACAGAGGCATCTATAAATCAGTAGACGGAGGCAAAAGCTGGAAAAAAGTGCTGTATGTGGATGAAAATACCGGCGCTTCCGGCTTGAGCATGGACATGACCAACCCGTATATCCTGTACGCAGCTATGTGGGAACATCGCCGCTATCCCTGGATGGTGCAGTCGGGCGGTCCCGGCTCCGGCATTTATAAGTCCATAGATGCTGGCGAGCATTGGGAGAAACTCACCGAAGGGCTGCCTGATACGCTGGGAAAAATCGGTATTTCCGTTTCGCGGGCGATGCCGGAGCGCGTCTGGGCTAACATAGAAGCCAAAGAAGGCGGCGTGTACCGCTCCGATAATGGCGGTAAAGCATGGACTCAGGTTTCTAAAGACCGGGCCACGCAGGCACGTGCCTGGTATTATACAGAGATATTTGCAGACCCACAGGACGCAGAAACCGTGTATGTGCTCAACGCGCCTATGCTGAAGTCTATAGACGGAGGGAAAAACTTTACCCCTGTTCCTACCCCACACGGCGACAACCACGATTTGTGGATACATCCCCAAAACAACCAGGTGATGGTCAATGCAAACGACGGGGGAGGCAATATTTCTTTTAATGGAGGTAAAAGCTGGTCTTCGCAGACCAACCAGCCTACCGTACAGTTTTATCGCGCCATTACAGACAACCGATTTCCCTACTACGTGTATGGCGGCCAACAGGACAATAGCACCGTGGCGATTGCCAGCCGCACCGCCGATGCAGGCATTGGCTGGAAAGACTGGTATGAAGTAGCGGGTGGTGAAAGCGCCTTTCTGGCTTTCGATGAAGATGATCCCCGGCTTGTATACGGCGGCAGCTACCAGGGTAATATCTCCGTATATGACCACGCCACCCGCATGAGCAAAGACATCATGGCGTATCCTGTCATCGGGCTGGGCTCTATTCCCAAAGATATGAAGTACCGCTTCAACTGGAATGCGCCTATCGTGATGTCCCGGCACGACAAAAAAACGATGTATCATGGCGCTAACCTTGTCTTAAAAAGTACCAATGGCGGCTACCAGTGGACAGAAATCAGCCCTGACCTTACGCGCGATGATACGACCCAACAGGGACCGGGCGGCGGTCCGTTTATCAATGAAGGCGCGGGTGGAGAAAACTACAATACGCTGGCTTACCTGGCCGAATCGCCGCATACGCAGGGCGTACTCTGGGCAGGCAGCGACGACGGCCTGGTGCATGTCACTTTCGATGAGGGCAAAAACTGGCAGAACGTAACACCGCCTGAGGCAGCCGAAGGTATCATCAATGCGATAGACATCTCTCCCCATGATACGGCTACCGTGTATGTCACCCTGCTCCGCTATAAATTCAATGATTTTAAACCTTATGTGTATAAAACCACAGACAATGGCGCTACCTGGCGCAGTATCCACGAAGGGTTTGGTGCCGAAGACTTCGTAAGAGTGGTCAGGGAAGACCCTGTCCGCCAAGACTTGCTGTATGCCGGTACCGAAGCGGGTCTGTATATCTCTTATGATGGTGGACAGCACTGGAAAAAGAACCAACTGAGCCTGCCTGTTTGCCCTATCAATGACCTTACCTTCCGGCAGAATGACCTCGTCGTAGCCACTTCGGGGCGGGGCTTCTGGATACTCGACGACCTGGGGGCCCTGCAACAGGATGATGGCAGGCTGGCATACACAGACCTAAAGCTTTTCCAGCCCAAACCTACCTACAGACTGGATGCCCCTGGACCCGCAGAGCCAGTTGCGGGCTTGGGCCAGAACCCGCTCAACGGGGTGATCATCGACTATTACCTCAAAGAAGAAGTGCCGGACAGCGTATTAATTACCTTGGAAGTTCTTAATGCTGCCGGAGACGTTATCCGCCGGTACGACAACCAGAAGGAGGAAGACTTTCGGAAATATCCGGGTGGGCCGGCGCCCAAGCCTGTGTTGCCGGCCGAAGCGGGCATCAACCGCTTCGCGTGGGATTTCAGAACGGCTTCTATTCCTAATGTGCCGGAAGTTTTCTTGAATGGAGACTACCGTGGCCGCGTGGTAGCGCCCGGCGAATACCAGGTCAGGCTTGCGTTAGGAGAACAAACACAAACCGTAGCCTGCACGATCTTACCTGATCCCCGCCTGGACGCTACGGAAGCCGACTATGCCGCGCAGCAAAAGATACTAACCGCCATAGAGCAAAGCGTGAAGGAGATACACCGCTCGGTCAATGCGATGCGCCAGGCAAAAGAACAGGTAAAAAGCATTACGACCCTGCTCCGGGATATGGAAGGGAAAGAAGCCCTGCTGGACACCGGCAAGGCGCTCATCGCCAGCATCGATCAGTGGGAACAAAACCTGATTCAACCCAAACAAGAGACTTTTCAGGATGTGATCAACTTCCCGAATCAGCTTAATGCAGAACTCCTGAACCTCAGCAACCGGGTAGGTACGCATGACCCCCGCCCGACAGAAGGCGCCAAACAAAGGTTGGATGAACTGCTGGCGCAATGGAGCCGCTACAAGCAAGCCATGCATCAGATCATTGAGGTAAATTTGGCTGCTTTTAACCAAATGTATCTCCAACAGAACATTCCAGCGGTTATTTTGAATCTCCCCGAAGATATTTCCGGTGGAGGTGAATAATTCAAGAAGTGTTAGTGTGTTCATGTAAAAAAACGACCAAGTAGTTAACCTTCATCCCAAAGCATTGTTCTGTCTTTAGTAAAAGAGAAGGAATAAATGTCTAATTTCAGGTTTGAGGTTTAACAACATAATTCCATTTACCCAGAACTTGGTCAAAGACAATATTACAGTCATTCAAGAAATCTTTGGCTACCTGTTTACCTTTTTGATATTG
>JBBSNI010000035.1:0-23950 GCA_038232695.1 Cytophagales bacterium | reverse complement strand
TAAGTTTTAGCTTTCCTATATCGTTAGTCATATTGAGCCGGAGATTGTATCGCTCTATGCCTTTATTCGGACCCACAAAGTTGCTTCGCTGGTTCAGGTAACCACCGGAAACGTAGTAGGTAGAATTTTCACCGCCCCCTGAAACTGCCAGGTTATAATTTTGCTGCCAGGCAGGTTTAGTGATCTCCTCGGCAAACCATTCTTCATCTCCATTGTCTCTAAACTGCCTGATCTCTTCCGGCGTGTACACGGCAGAGGGCTGTCCGGCATTCAAAGCAGATTCATTTCTCAACATGGCATTCTCATATCCATGCACCGGTTGGATAAAAAAATGAGGAAAGTTGATGCCTGCCAGACCGTTGTACGTCACCTGGGGGCTTGAATTCTTATTACCTTTTTTGGTGGTGATCAGTATCACTCCGTTGCTGGCCCGTGAGCCGTAGATGGCAGCACTTCCTGCATCTTTCAGGACAGAGACACTTTTAATATCAGCAGGGTTCAGCAAGTTAATATCTCCACCCACTACGCCATCAATGACAATGAGCGGACTATTATTGCCCAAGGTGCTGATACCCCTAATGTTGATATTGATGCCTGCGCCCGGTTCGGCATTAGGCTGTTGCACAATCAAGTTGGCAGAGACGCCCTGTAAGGCATCGCTGACATTGGCCACAGGGCGTCCTTCCAATGCCTGAGAAGAAACCTGGTCAACCGCTCCGGTCACGCTTGATCTTTGTTGCGTACCATATCCCACCACTACCACCTCCTCCAAGGATTGAATATCTTCTTCAAGTTGGACATTGATAGTTGACCGGTTATTTATTGGAATTTCTTCCCTCAAATATCCAATAGAAGAGAAAATAAGCGTATCATTGGCTTCCGGAGTGTTCAGGCTGTAATTGCCGTCTACATCGGTTACGGTACCAATGCTGCTGCCTTTTACCAGGATGTTTACCCCCGGTAGCCCATCTTCCGAAGATAAGGTTGTTACCTTTCCCTGTACCTGGTGTTGCACGGAAAACCTTTCTTCTACTTCCTCGCCACCCTCTTTTTTGCTGACAAAAATATTGTCGTTGATCCTGAGAAATTTAAGGTCATAGTTTCTGGATAGGTCTCTCAAAATATCGCCAAGCGTCGTTTCTCTGGCATTGATATTTATCTTTTGCCTGACATCCACATGACTGTGTTCGTAAGCAAATGTTAATTGCGTCTGATCAGCGATATAGTCAAACACCTTGGCAAGGGGGGTCTTTTCAAACTGAATGCTCATCTGAATTTTCTCTATGCTCTTTTGCGCTAAACCGTCAGAAGCCAGCAGCAGGTTGGCAAAGAGAAATTGTAACAGCAGGACAAAGGACATTACCTTTGACAGGGTAATAAGTCGTCCAAGTATTGTTAATTTCATAGCTTTAAGTTGTTAGTGTAACAATAGTAATTTCATCATGGATCGCATCTCCTGCCACCAAACTTTCTTTCGGTGCAGCAGTTCCTGTTTTTGTTATCCGGTATCGTCTATCTGTTGTCGTATCATTTTTTATGAGTTTATCATGACTTTTTTACCTTCTATTTTATAAGAAAATCCTATGGAAAAGCTGATACCATCCATTACCGCTTTCAAGCTCTGATCCTTAAACTCACCGGAAAAGCCTTGCATGGTTGGCGGTTGTTGGTACTCAAACGTGACATCATACCATCGCTCCAAAACTTGTTGTATTTCTTCAAAAGATGCCTTATTAAAGAAAATAACACCTTCCTTCCAGGCCGTGAATTCCCGGGTGTGTACATTCAGTTTTTCCAGGCTGAACTTCTCCTTGTCAAACAAAGCCATTTCGGAGGGCTGCAAAACGATACTACCTTTCGCATCAGCTTTGCTCACCTGAACTTTGCCTTCTGTCAGTACTACTTGTATCTTTTTTGTCTCAGGATAGGCATGGATATTAAAAGATGTCCCCACCACTTTCGTGCGTAATTCACCGCATTTTACTATAAAAGGTCGTTGTTGATCTCTGGCTACTTCAAAGTAAGCCTCACCTTCCAAACTGACCTCACGGATACTATCCTCAAAGTATTCCGGGAAGGCAATCCGGCTTTCCGCATTCAGATGTATTTTTGTACTATCCTGTAAGGTAAAAGTGATTTTCTGACCTTTGTCGGTAGACTTGCTGATCTGCCGTATAACCTGTACTTCCTCGTCAGGCGTATCAAAGAAATTTTGAGATAACTGATACCCTGCTAGGCCAGCGATGATAAGGAGAGCAATAACGGCTGCCATACGCCTCCAAGCGGTTACCCATCTCATTCGTTGATGTATTGCGGCTGGCTGTTGCTTGAGTAAGATAGCTTCGGAAAACTTTTTAAGCTGATCCTCAAATTCATCTTCAGGTAATCGGCTGATCAATATATTAAGTATTCCAATAGCTCCATCGATTTCTTCTCTTTTTTCCGGATGGGCCTCGATCCATTTTTTCCAAAAAAGTATATCTTCCTGATCAGCCGAAAGATAATAAGACCGGAACGATTCGTTCATGGAAAAATCTTCCGCAGTATAGTTTATATAGTCTATGTCTTTCATACAAGGGTTACTCACGTCAACTATTAGTAAGACCCCGTGACATAGGTTTGGTACTCAATTTTTTTTAAAATTTTTATCTTTTTTCAAAGCCTGCCTAAGTTTGGTAAGGGCGCGATAGGTGAGGTTTTTCACGGATTGATATTGCAGAGAGGTTCTTTCCTGTATTTCCCGGATAGAAAGCCCTTCATAAAATTGCAGGTAAATAAGTTCTTTCTGGCGGGTAGTGAGTTCTTCCAGGGCGGTCATCATTTGTTGGCGATTTTCCTCCTCTTCTTCCCGATGGATCATAATATGCTCTATAGAAAAAATCTTCTCTACACTTATAGAATGTTCTTCCTCTTTGGTAATGAATTTAGCATTTTGCTTGCGTATCTTCAAGGTCCTGTTTCTGACCGCCGTCAGCAGGTAAGACTTTACGTTGCTCACCTCAGAAAGCTTTTCGCGTTCTTCCCACAAGTGAACAAACAAGTCATGGACACAGTCTTTGCTAGCCTCTTTATTGTTGCATATTCTAAAGGCATAACTATACAATAGCTGGAAATAGCGATGGTAGAGCCTTGAAATTGCCACATTGTCGCCTTTTTTGACTCTTTCCCACAAAGCCTGGTCATAGGCGATTTTTTGTTTGTCAGTGTCCAATTCAAGATCAAATAAACCTTAGCAGTGAAGAACGACTTAATACTACAAAATCGCTAACATAGTAACAAACAAAGAAAGAGATATGGTAGGGTGCCTACCATCCTTAACTTTAATTTTTTAGGGGGTCATAAGACATCCAGTCAATCTCTAATTCATAAGGATGTAGTGGTTTTTCTAATGAATGAGGATTTGTTTCAACGGCCCATGCATCGGTATGCCAAAAATTCATCCGGTAGTGGGAACGGTTTTGGGGGATTCCTGTCTGCCCTTGATAATCCCATAAAACCACAGTGTCAGCACTTACCGGATGGATCATCCACCAACGGAGGCGGTCAGGATACCAGTCAAATCCATAAGTGTAAAACTGAGAAGAAGCATCGTAGCCTTCCATTGCTGGAATGGTTTCAGGTTGACTTTGCCTACCCGTCAAAGGAATGCCGATACCATCGTGACCCTCTTTATGGATCGTATGGTATATTTCGCCTGTTGCCATATTGATTGTCCGGCCAATTCGTTGAAGTTTTCCGCTATGCCCTGTCCAGGTACCCATATAGATGATCTCCGGATCAGCCATCAGCCACTCAAAATCTATTTCACTCAGCCCAGCCAGGCTATCGACATGATAGGTAAAATACCCCACGACCGCCCCCACATCAGGTTGAATATCCCGGACATCAGGAATTTTGAGGCGTGCGGCATAAGAACCAAAATGGGTAAAATCGTTTGAAATAATCTCTGGTCCCCGCCCGGCACCCGCAGAATCCTCGGGATCTATCTTAAAGGAGAGTATTTTAGTTCCTGGTTCTGTGGGGGAATTTACGCCAGCTTTCCATTTAAATTCAGCCCTGTTCCCGGTAGAACCATAGGTGAAATACTTGAAAGCAGGAGTATTGAAATCTTCAACGAGAAAACCATGATGATCATCTTCTTGGGTACAAGCCCATAAGCTAGCAACAAAAAAGACTGCAATGGCAAGTACTTGTTTCATGGAAAACAAAAATAATAGAAACTCTTTCACTCCGCACAAAACACTTCCGCCGGGACAGCCTGCCTGGAAATACCCGGGCCGCTCCAGGCAAAATCCAGGGACTTTTTACCTTGCCCTTGCTTGTTGTAATAAAGCCGAAAAGGGTGAAGACCTGCTTTGAGTTTGATACTACCTTCCTTTTCTTCTCCCTGAGCGTCCACCTCTACCACGATAGCCTCATGCACCCTCAATAAGGCTCCCTGGTCTGCTTTTACATAAAAAGTATAGGCGCCGTCCTTTGGAATCCTGAGAAAGCCTTCAAAATAGATCATCCCATTTTTTTTCGTGGCTCCTATTTCACCATCCGGGCGTGCTGCTCTTCCCGTAGCTTTGGCTTTCAGAGAAACCACCTGCGGTATCCAGGGAAAGTCTCCTTCGTAACCTTTCCAGCGTACCCCTGCCTTGGTCTGCTTTTCTGCGATAGCAGGCACCAGGGCGTCGTCATAAGGTCGGGGCGCTGAGGCATTCGGGCGGCGCATCTGCAATACCCGGTCTTTCATCCACTGCTGTAGCGTATCCATTCCCTCTTTGTCTGCCAGGTTATGGACTTCCTTAGGGTCTTGCCTTACATGGTAAATCTCAAAATCATCGCCGGCCGATTGTACATCATAGCGGACGCCTACCATATCGCCCCGGCGTATCATCTGCATCTGGTTGCGTTTCCTGTTACGGTGCTGGGGAGAAAAGTCGCTGTAATCCGGCGTGATACCCGGCTGAAAGTATTCTACATATACCACGTTGCCGGGTTGATTGCCCTTTCCTGTCAACGAAGGTATGAGGGAAATACCATCCATCCTGGCTGGGGCTGGCATACCGGCTGCCTCCAGAAAAGTAGGCGCCCAGTCGTAGGAAGCACTCGGACTTGATATTTCCTGACCGGCTGGCACACGCCCTGGCCACCGGACCAGGGTAGGCATACGCACCCCGCCTTCCCAACAATCCCGTTTGATACCGTCAAAGGGTCCAAAGCTATCAAAAAAATCAGGAGAATTGGGGTGATAGTTTTCAGGAAGATAAGATTCTTTGCTGGGACCATTGTCCGAAGTGAACACGATCATGGTGTTCTCATCGATGTTCAGGTCTTTGAGCAATTGCATGATATCGCCTACGGCATCGTCTATGCGCCGGGTGGAGGTAGCATAACGCTGGTACACTTCGGGCCAAGGTACCTCGGCAGTAGCCGGGTCTTTATCGTCATCCCAAGTGGCCTTCGCATAATCGGGATGGATCCAGGTGTCTGGCTTGCCGGAGGCGGTGCTGATCATATGCCCTTTTTCTCCCATCCATTGCATCCCGCCTTTCATGCCTCCACCCTGGGGATAAGGCTGCGTAGGTAATTCCAGGACGGCATGGGGTGTATCATAGGCCAGATACATAAAAAATGGTTTTTTCGCCTCCTCGCCTTGTTTATGGGCAACGATCCAACGCTTGGCGGCTGCCGTCCACAGGTCAGCGGTATAGCATTTATCCAGGCTTGCTGCCATATTAGTCTTGTTCTCCCACACCTGCTTGGGTCCATCGTACAGCCCTTCTTTCGGATAATGTTCATGTCCGTCTTTGTGGCGTATGTATCCCAGGAAGTAGTCAAAACCCCGCTTGAGCGGATGGGCGGGCCAGTCAGGTTCCTGCTGCGTCTTTCCTTGTAGTCCCCACTTGCCGATAGCTGCGGTCACGTATCCGATCTTCTTGAGGGTAGAAGCCATAGTATAATTATCTTCCAGGGCTTTGTCAAACTGGTTGTCGCGCACGTTGGCATGTCCCTGGCTGACGCCTAACAAAATGGAAGCACGCGAAGGCGCACAGACCGGGGCCGCACAATATTGCTGCGGTAAGGTAGCGCCTTGGGACGCCAGTCGGTCCAGGTTCGGCGTATACGCCCAGGGTTCGCTGCGGTCGTTCGCCTGCTTTCTTTGGTTTTGGTATAGAACGCCCAGGTCGCCCCATCCCAGGTCATCTACTAGTATGAAGATGATGTTGGGTGGGGTGTTGCTTTTCATGGTTGGGTTGTGGTTATCAGCATCAGCTACCATGCAGGAAACGAATAAAAACAAAAAGCTTAAAAAGGTATGTTTCATAATTGAAAATTTACATTTGATGTTTTCAAAGATGTTTAGGTAAACAGGGTGCCCTTCAAAACTAAATGGATAACCTTTGGAATACAAGGTATATTTTTTAATTTGGGTTTCATGGATGATAAGACGGTCCTATGCTACATGAAATGTTCCTGTTGCAACAAAATTACCCCCTGATTGATACAAAATTGTCACTGTCGTTCTATCAGCATTGACGAAATTCAAACAGAATTTTTTAACAAACTAATTGTCAAATCACTACATGAACTATTAAACTATGACTCACTATTTACAAAATCTTTGGCTCATTGCCTGCGCTGTCGTATGGATAGGCAGTATGTCGGCATTTGCACAAAATGCAGCTACTGTCAGCGGTACGGTGACAGACGAAAATGACGATACTTTACCGGGCGTCAATGTATTGGTAAAAGGCACTACTACCGGTACGGTGACCAATGTCGAAGGGAAATACAGTGTAAGCGTACCCGGTGACAACACCATCCTGGTATTTTCCTCTGTGGGCTACACCAGCGAAGAAGTTGCCCTTAACGGGCGCAATACGATTGATATCAGTATGTTGCCTGATATCCAGTCTCTCTCCGAAGTGGTGGTGGTCGGCTATGGCGCCACCCGGAAGAGAGACCTCACAGGTTCAGTAGCTTCCGTCAAAGGCGAAGTCCTGGAGAATGTGCCGGTACCCCGCTTAGACCAGGCCTTGCAGGGAAGAGCTTCGGGCGTGCAGGTAACGCAGGTGAATGGAAGTCCCGGCGCCAGAAGTACCATCCGGATACGGGGGGGCAACTCTATTCTGGGTAACAATGAGCCCTTGTATGTCATTGACGGTTTCATCGTAGGAACTGACTTCAACTTGAACAACATCAATGTCAATGATATTGAGTCTATTGAAATCCTGAAAGACGCGGCAGCCATCTCTATTTACGGCACTAGGGGCGCCAACGGGGTCGTGCTGGTGACGACCAAAAGCGGCAGCGGAATGGCTAAAGGAAAACCTACCGTCTCTATTAATGCTTACCGGGGTGTGCAGTACCTGGCCAATGAAGTTGACCTGCTCAATGGGCGTGAACTGGCCCTATACTCTAACGAAGATGCCGAACTCCGGCAGGCAGCCCTGCCTTTCCAGGACCTCAACAGCGTACCTAACGTAGACTGGATCAGCGAAACTACCCAAGATGGTCTACAGGCACCTATCAGCAACCTGGATGTATCGGTTAGAGGACAGAATGAAAATATAAACTACTTTGTGTCCGGCAACTATTTTAACCAGGATGGCATCATCAAAAGCTCGGGTATTGAAAAGTACATCTTCAGAACCAACCTGGATATTAACTTGTCAGACAAATTTAAAGTGGGCACACGCATCAATGTCTCGCGCCTGAGAACGGAAAATAACAAAGTAGCTTTCGGGTTTACCCTGGAAGAGGGCCTGACCGCCAGGGACATCTTCAATGAGGACGGAACCTACAATGCCATCAACCCCATTACGGCAGGCGTTCAACGAAATCCCCGCGCCGATGTGGATGTGAAAGTGGACCATGAGTTTGTGACCAATATTTTGGGTAATGTATACCTGCAATTTGAGCCGGTAAAAAACCTGATTCTGAAATCAAGTTTCGGACCTGAACTCAACAGCTACAAAAGAAACCGCTATAATCCCACCATCTTGCCGGAAAACCTGATCATCAATGCCGGGGGCGATGCCCGGGTAAACGACAACCTGAGCGTCAACCTGTTGAATGAGAACACCCTCTCCTATAGCAAAGATATCAGCGACCAACACCACTTCGACTTGTTGGGAGGGTTTACCTGGCAAACTTTCCAGAATGAAGGCAGCAACTCCAGGGGTTTCGGATTTACCAATGATGTTACCCAATTCAATAACCTTAATTTGAGCGATCCGCTACGGAATGAAATAAATTCCGACTGGAACAGCTACCAACTGGTTTCCTGGCTGGCCAGGGCTAATTATACCCTGATGGACAAGTATTTGCTTACGCTGGTAGGCCGGGTGGATGGTTCTTCCCGCTTTTCAGGCTCCAACAACACCTACGGGTTTTTCCCTTCGGGAGCCGTTGCCTGGCGATTGTCTGAAGAGCCTTTTATTCAGAACCTGGGCGTTTTCGATGTGCTTAAACTTCGCGCCAGCTACGGTCGTGCCGGTAGCCAGTCCATTGAGTCTTTCCGGACATTGGCCCTGCTGGATCCTGTGAATGCTTATTTTAACGAAAGCCCGCAGGCAGGCGTCAGAAACGGGCGTCCTGCCAGTCCTGAGCTACGCTGGGAAACCACCACACAGTTGGATATTGGCTTAGAAGCCGGCTTTTTTAAAGGGCGCCTGAACATGGAACTGGATTACTACAATAAAACCACCGAAGACCTTTTGCTCAACGTGCAAATTCCCCAACAGACCGGTTTTAGTGATAAACTACAGAACCTGGGTTCTATACGTAATGCAGGACTCGAACTACTGATCAATTCTGTCAACATCGCCAAGGAAAACTTCAAATGGTCTACCACTTTTACCCTTGCCGGCAACCGGAGCAAAGTACTGGACCTGGCAGGTGTAGATTATATAGATATCGTCGGTCCTACCAACCAGGGAGGCCCCGGTGGCAGGCTGGTCGTGGGCGAGGCTGTTCCGGTGTTTATTGGGGTGGAATATCTGGGAACCTGGAAAAGCCAGGAAGAAATAGACGCTTCTACACAAGCAGACAATAACCTGATCGTAGGAGGACCTCACTTTAAAGATACCGATGGCAACGGCATCATCTCCGTCCAGGATTTTGAAATTCTGGGCAGCCCTCAACCCGACTTCTACGGCGGCATCCAAAACGCTTTCAGCTATAAGAATTTTCAGTTGGATGTATTTTTCCAGGGTACCTACGGCAATGAGATCTTCAACAGCCTGACCCAGACGGCCTTCTTTAGCCGGGCAGGTACGAATAAATATGCTGTCACCAAAGACCGCTGGACGCCGGATAATCCCACCTCTGATATTCCACGGGCGGGTTCTACCGTATCTTTGTCCGAACTGCCTAACAATTCCAAGAACATAGAAGATGCCTCTCACCTGCGTTTGAAAACCCTGCGGTTTGCTTATAATATACCTACCGAAAACCTGGGGTGGATCGAGAATGTAAACCTGTATTTTTCGGGCACCAATCTCTTGCTTTTCTCCAAGTTCACATTGTTCGACCCGGAAGTGAGCCGTTATGGCGCAGACAATACAAGGATAGGTTTCGCCCAGGGAGAATATCCTTATGCCCGCACTTTTACGCTGGGACTAAGAGCAGATTTCTAAGTACAAGGAGAAAAATAAAACAACCTTACATTTAATAAATGATACCATGAAAAATTATCTATATACATTAACCACTGTTATCATGTCAATCTGCTTTGTGCTGAGCAGTTGTAACGAGTTTCTGGAAGAAGATCCGCGAGACTTATTAGCGCCGGACAATTTCTTTAACTCGGATGCAGAAGCCAATGCGGCAGTAAACGGCTTATATAACGACTTTTCGGACGGCAACCTATATAGAGGGCGTGGGCTGGATGACTTTTATGTGAATGGGGCGGACGTGATCGGGCCTAATAGAAAGTTTGGCGGGGTGGAAGTCATACAGAGTTATACCATCAACGAAGCGGATTATGGGTCAACCCGGGGTGCCTGGCAAGCTTTATACCGGGTGGTTCAGGATGCCAACCTGATCATTGACAGAGTAACGGGTAACGAAAAACTCAGTGAACAAGGCATCAACCAGACTTTGGGCGAGACTTTATTTTTAAGGTCACTGGCCTACTATCACCTGACCAACCTTTGGGGAGATGTGCCCTACTACCGGGAGAATTTACCACTAACCGAGGTGCAAACACTGGGAAGAACCAATGTTGATCAAATCCGCACTGATGTTATCCAGGACTTACAACAGGCAGAAAGCCTCCTGCCCGGCAGTTATGCAGATGCCAACCTGGGCAGAGCCACCCAATGGGCAGCGGCTACGCTACTGGTCAAGGTTTACCTGATGGAAAAAAACTGGCCGGCTGCCCGCGACAAAGCCGTAGAAATTATCAATAACTCCCCGCACCGGCTGCTGGATAACTACGCCGATGTATTTGATCCGAACAACGAATATAATGACGAAATTATCTTTCAGATGGTATACGTAAAAGATCTTTCTACCACGACCCGTACCGACTCGTATACGCCCCGCATCCGGGACGAGCCCGCCAATAGTGATGAAAGGAATGCATTGAGTAAGGCTTTGGATGCAAGAAATGAAGGTTTTACCGGTTATGGATTGGCCATTCCACTACCAGACCTGGTAGAAAAGTTTCCGCTGGATGATCTGAGAAGGCCCTTGAACATTGTGACCGAATACCTGGGCTTTGAGCTTAAGTTCCCCTACATGCCCAAAAACTGGAACCTGGATCAGATCAACTCACCGCGGGGCAACCACGGGGAAAACTATATCGTTTTCCGTCTGGCCGATGTATACCTGATGGCTGCCGAAGCAGAGAATGAGGCCAATGGCCCGGCCAATGCTTTTCAGTACATCAATAGGGTGCGGCAACGCGCTTATGAACCAGACAAGCCCCTGGCGGCTCTGAGCCAGCAGCAATTCCGCCAAGCGATCTATGATGAGCGTAAATGGGAACTGGCCGGAGAAGGCCATCGCCGCCTGGACCTGATTCGTTGGGGCATCCTGCTGGATGTAGTAAAGAATACCAAGTACCGTGTCTATGATCCTGCCGCCAATATCCAGCCGCATCATGTGCTGTTGCCTATTCCGGTAGAGGAGTTAGAACTTAATCCGGCCTTGCTGGAGTCTGATCCTACGAATAATGGTTACCGGTCAGCAGGATAAGTGTTTGTTTCTTATGCAAAAACATCTGCATCTCGTGCTATTGGCTTTGTTTTTTTTCTTAGCCAGTATGGCGATGGCTCAGTCTCTGCCCAATATCATCGTCTTTATTGCGGATGATCTGGGATGGGAAGATACGAGTCCCTATGGTAATCCTGTCGTACGGACGCCCAACATTGCCCGGCTGGCCGCAGAAGGCATGCGTTTTGACAATTTTTATCTGACAGCCAGCTCATGTAGTCCGAGCCGGTCGAGCATCCTGAGCGGTCTGTATCCGCATAACACCGGCGCAATGAACCTGCATGAAAATCTTTCCCCTGAGGTAGAGTTGTTTCCTACACTGCTTTCAGCGGCAGGCTATTACACCATGCTGGTGGGTAAATCGCACGGCACCAACCATCCGGAAGTGCAGCAAAAGTTTGATGTGTTGCACAAAGCCGATTGGAGCAAACCCTGGACGATGGGAAATATGTGGCTCTCCGCATTGGAAGTACGTCCGAAAGACCAGCCGTTTTTTCTGTGGGCTGCCTCCATAGACCCACACCGGCCGTATAAGCAAGGCCAGTATGCCTATCATCACAAACCGGAGGAAGTGATACTGCCTCCTTACTATCCCGACATCCCGGAAATACGTGAGTTTTGCAGAGCACAACTGGCATAGCTGTATGGCGTTTGACCGGGCAGCGATCACGAAAGATTATCTGTACAGCAAAAACTGGCTGCCGGAACTTCCCGCTACCCCTCCGGGCGATGTGGTGCGTGTGCCTTCCTACCAGGCTATGCAAACCTTGTATGAGCAGGGAAACCTTCAGGAAAAATATGCTGACTGCTTCTTCGCACCCCGTCCGGCGGAAGAACTGTTTCGTTTGAAAAACGATTGGCAGTGTATGCATAATCTGGCTTTAGAGGATAGCAAGCAAAAGGCACTGCATACCATGCGGCAAGCTCTGGACGACTGGCAAAAGCGGACATCAGATCATTTTCCGGGGAAAGAAAATTTGAAAAAAGATATAATCAACCGAAAAACCGGAGAACGGCTGGAGCAGGAATAGTCAATATTTTTTAACCACATAGGCACATAGGGTCACAATAGAACTATGTGTTTCTATGTGCCTATGTGGTTGAAAAAGTCAAAATCTCAACAAAACCTCAAAAAATGCATTTAACTAAAAATATACCATATGTCTTGCTGCTTTTGACAACCTTTGCAAGCTGTTCGCAGCAGGAAGCCGCAAAAGTTTATACCAAAGAACCCTTATGGTATGAACACTCCGCCTTGCAGGAAATCCCTTTTTATGAGGTGCATATCCAGGACGATTTTTGGTCTGAGTGTATTCAAACCGTCGCCGACAGCACCTTGCCACTGGTTTGGGAACTGGCCAGAGAACAAGGTCGAATGGAAAACTTTAAGATCGTGGCAGGCAAAAGCGATGGAAACATTTGGTTTTGGTCAGGCATACCAGTGGAAATCAAAATACACTTCCTGGCCCAAAGGCTACAGCCAGTTGTTTACGGCAGGTCATATGTTTGAGGCAGCCGTCGCCTATTACCGTGCTACCGGAAAACATGCCCTGCTCGATATTTCTAGCAAATTTGCCGCCCTGCTGACAGAGGTTTTCCAGGATGAAGCGTTCGTCAAACAATATGCCGACCACCCGGAAGTAGAAATCGGTTTGATGAAGCTCTACGAAGTCACGCATAATGAAGCCTATTTACAATTAGCCGACAAGATCAGCCGGTATGTAAAATTTGTCCGCCCGGTAGATTTACATCAAGACGAGGTCATGCTTCCCTTGCCTTTGCAGGAAAATGCTTACGGTCATGCCGTTCGTACCGCCTATATTTATACCGGGGCTACCGACGTAGTGCGGGCAACCGGGGCACAAGACCTGGGCAATGCCCTGGATCATCTATGGCGCAGCGTGGCAGGAAAAAAGATGTACCTGCACGGCGGTACCGGCAATGGCACGGAAGCCGAGCAACATGGTCTGGATTATGATCTGCCTGTTTACCCAACCTACAGCGAGTGTTGCGCCAATATCGCCCAGGGGCAGTGGAACCATGCTTTCAACCTGCTTACCGGCAACGCCCAATACGCTGATATTGTGGAGCTCGAAATGTACAATGCCGCCTTGTCCGGCATCAGCCTGGACGGAAAAAAGTTTTTCTATTCTAATAAAATCAACGTAGGCATGGAAGACAGGGAAGGCAAATTTGGCGGCGTTCGGGAAACCTATTTCTTTTGCTGTCCTTCCAAGCTGCCCAGCTTTGTCTCCGGTGTTTCCCGCTGGATGTATGCCAAAAACCGGGAGGGTATTTTTGTCAACCAGTACATGGGAAGTACAGTAAAAACTCAGTTCAATGATCAAACGGTAGCCTTTTCTTTGCAAACAGGGTATCCCTATGAAGGCAAAACCACCCTTAGCATGGAATCGGACGGAGCATTTAGTTTCAATTTCCGCATTCCCTACTGGGTTCGGGGCAATGCTCCATTTCAGGGGGGATTATATTACTTTGATGAGAAATATAAGCCTTCTTTCCATATTTGGGTCAATGGAAAGGAAGTGGAGCAACCCAAAATTATCAAAGGTTATGTTTCAATCCGTCAACAATGGCAAAAGGGAGATACGATTTCCATCGCCTTTGACATGCCTGTCCGCCGGGTTTACACCAAAAAACAGAACTATAGTGGACCCCAAAAATAGGACAGCAGTTTAAGTGTAAATGTTTAAATTGTTATTCTATGCAAAAGAGAAGAAAGTTAACCTTTTTGTGTAGGTTGTGTAGTAAGTGCAGGTTCAAAGAAAAAATTTCTGCCTGTTGGTTTTCATTTTTCAAAAGCCGTAAGCATAGCAGCGTATTTCTTTTTAGATTCATCTTCAAAATCACCTAAATAGCTTTCCGGTGTTCGTATGCTGCCATGTCCCATCCTTTCAGAGATGAATTCAACAGGCGCACCAGAACGTTTCAGAACGGTGGCGAAGCTATGCCGGGCGACGTAAGTCGTTAAGTTCAGGTCAAGTTCCAAACGTTCGCCTATCCTTTTCAGGTACTTGTTGGTAGTTTTGACAAACTGCTTTGTTAATGCAAGTTCCCGCTCCGGCGTTAACCCGTCTTCAAGCATTGGAAATACGAAAGTTTCCGGGCTTACAGGCTGATTGCCCCAGCGACCAATGATCTCTTTGGCTTCTTCTGTCAAAATAGCAATAACGGGTTTAAGGTTTTGCCTGCTGGTTCTCTCTGTCTTTGCTCTGATAAAGGTAACAGTGTCCTGGTTAATGTTGCGGTATTTCAGACGGAATATCTTTCATGTTGATTCCATTACACAAATAGCTGAATATCCACAAATCACGGGCTTTGGCTTCCGCTTCTGTTTGTGGTTCGTACCTGAATATCTTTTCAATATCAGACAGAGCAAGCGCTTTCTTAATATTGCGCCCTGCGGGTATCTGGTACTTGCGCTTGCCAAACGGATAAATTGCTTTACTGATCACCTCCTGTTCAATGGCATTGAGAAAAATTTTAGTTTCTTTAAAACCGCTTCGCGGCTTGCTACTCTGAATCCTGGTAAAGTCTTCTTCCGTAAATGAAAGCCCGGTAGCGTAATACTTTTGTTTGCGTTGGTAGGTTACCCTAAGCTTGACTGGAAAGGTATTATTCTGTTTCTTTCTTCGGGTGTCTATAATACTTTTATATTTACTGAACAGATAAAGACAATTGTGAAGCCCTAATAAGACCGGGCAAAGAAAACTCCCCTGCCATATGTTTGTTTTAATAAAAGTGCATACCAAACTGATTCTTGTTTCCTGTACCTTCTTTTTTTTATTGCTTTCTCTGTTGCCTTTCACCCATGCGCAGCCGGTGCTTTCTAAAAACACCCCGACTGCCTGGCATCGCGGTGTCTACGAAATATCATTGGACGCCAGTAATAGCGAGGCAAACCCTTACTATGATATTGCGTTTACCGTCACCTTTACCCAGCCGGATGGCATCACGGTAAAGGCAGAAGGTTTTTATGACGGGGGATCGTCTTTCAAAGCACGGGCTTACTGTACACAGCCCGGCTTCTGGCAATGGCAGTCATCTTCCAACAACACGGGACTGGATGCCAGGCAGGGAAGTTTTGAAGTGTTGCCCTCAGACCTGAAAGGCAAGCTTCGTATCCATCCAAAAGACCCCTACCAGTTAGCTTATGACAATGGGGAGTGGTTTTTACATATCGGCGACACCGGATACCGGTTCGTGGTAGCCTCCGAACCTTTTTGGAAAGAATATATAGACCAGGCAAACCAAATGGGCGCTACCAAAATACGCACCTGGTTTGCCATGGACAGGGGCAAAGTGAATGCTTTATTTACAACCAATGGTAAAGACCTTGCCTTGTATTATTGGAAAGAAATAGAACGACGCATTCTGTATACCCTGGAGCATTATCCGCATATCATTTTACAACTCATTCCTTATGCAGAAGATACCGAAAGAATAAGAAACTACAGTGAAGGGGATTCTGCTTCCTATCTGATCGCCCGCTATGCGCAGGCACGCTGGTCGTCGTTCCCCAATGTGCAGTGGACGTTCACCAACGACAGGCTTATTGTAAAAACAAATACGCTGGAAGGCAGGGAAGTATCTTATCCAACCATCAATGCCATAGGACAGGATATGGCGGCCCGTGAACCCTGGGGTACGCTGATCACCAACCATCAGTCGCGCTTCAAGGGCTATGACCATGTGCTTGAACCCTGGTCGGACCTGATCACGCTGGAAGACCTGGACCAAGTGGCCGGTACCTTGATCCTGGAATACCGGCAGAAAAGAAAGCAGCCTGTCGTGCTCGATGAGGATCGTTATGAGTTGTACCGCTATCCGGCGCACCGCAGATACTATTTCCGGCGTTTGATGTGGGCTTCCCTGCTTTCCGGCGGTCATGCTACGTATGGCGGACTGAAAACCTATGAGCCCTACGGCGGACAAACCTATGCAGGCACTGAAAGTGATGTAGTCCTGGGTTTTCAGCCATATGCAGGAGAAGACAAAGGAGTTTCAGGATACTTCGATGCCAACAGAAAGGGAATACTGCACCAGGGAGCGCATGATTTCAGGCATATCCATACCTTTTTTAGAGAGACAGGACTGACCCTGGCAGGTATGACGCCGGAAGACGCCGTGGCAGGCAATGACCCTTATCAGTGGAAATGTATACACGACGCGCAGAACTATATTATTTATCTGGTCAACCCCAGCGGCAAAGAGCCAGGCACAGACTATCCGGCACTGGAAAATCCTACAGTGATTATGAAATTGGGTAAAGGTAAGTACAGCATCAAGTGGTTCGACCCGGATACAGGTGCCTGGTATCAAGACCAGGAGGCAGCGGGGGGTAAAGCCGTATCGCTAACAGCCCCCGGACCGGAAGATTGGATTTTGTGGTTAAAGCGCATCACGGATTAGAAGACGCACAACAATTTGCTATATTTGTCCGCACTCAACCCAACATTTTTTCGTTAACAGACTGTATTTTTAACCACAACGCATGTCCTGGTATCATTCATTAGGTACTACCGAACTTATTTTTATAGGGTTGTTCCTCTTAGGGTATATCCTGTATATTACCCGCATGATCCGTATCAGCCGGTATCTGCAAACAGGTTTCCAGGCTATTGTTGCCAAAGTAGTCTTGCGTACCCTGTATTTTGTACTGTTTATGGTAGCCCTGTTAGGACCGCTCATGGGCAGCGCCACCAAAGAAATACAAGCCGTAGGCAAAGATATTTATGTCTGTATAGACCTTTCTCAATCGATGAACGCCAGCGATGTGCAGCCCAGCCGGATCGAGAAAGTAAAATACGAACTCAAAAAGCTGACAAAAGCATTCAACTCCGACCGTATCGGATTGATCATGTTCTCTTCGGAAGCCTTTATCCAGTGTCCGCTGACCTACGACCAGAATGCTTTGAATATGTTTATAGAAACACTCAATACCGGCCTTGTCCCCAACACAGGAACGGATTTTGGACCGCCTCTGAAAATGGCTTTAGAGAAATTTACAGGCGACCAAAGCGTACCTTCCCAGCAAAAATCAAAAATCATCGTCCTGATCAGCGATGGAGAGGATTTTGGTACCGAGACCACAGAGGTAGCCGAGGAGATCAAAGAAAGCAGTATCAAACTTTTTACCCTGGGCGTAGGCACAGAAAAAGGAAGCCAGATACAAACCCGCGGCGTACCTAAAACAGACAACCAGGGAAATGTAGTAGTCACCCGCCTGGAACCTGAATCCCTTCAACGCCTGGCCGATAAGACCGGGGGAGAATATTTTGAGATCAACGACAGAAGAGATGATACGGGCCGCCTTATCAATGCGATCAGCCAGATTGAAGGTGAGTTGCGGGATACCCGGCAGGTCGATACTTCTTCTAACAAGTATGTGTACTTTCTGGCGTTGGGGGCGCTTCTGTTTTTAATAGACCATCTGATCAAGTTCAAAACCGTTTACATATGAAAATATTTGCCTTTCTATTGGCTTCGCTGCTGACTGTCATGGGTATTATTGACAACATTGCTATGATCAACCGCCTGAAAAAGGAAGCGGCACAGGCTTTCCAATCAAAGGATTATCCCACGGTGATCAATCATTACCGCCTGCTGCTTGACTCTCTCAACGTAGAAGACGAAAATATCAGGGTCAACCTGGCCCATGCTTACCTGATGTCGGGCGATACGGCAGCCGCCCAGCAAAACTACGGGCAGTTGATCAGAAGCGACAACGGACAGATCAAGTCGGTAGCCTATCAGCAATTAGGTGTGGTTACCAGCGACAAACAGCAGTACAAGGAAGCGTTAAGCTTTTTTAAAGAATCGCTCAAAGCCAATCCTTCCAACGAAGCGTCCCGCTACGACTATGAGCTGGTGAAAGAACTGCTCAAACAACAGCAACAGCAAAAACAAGAACAGCAAGGCGATAACCCGCAAGACCAAAAGGATCAGCAGCAAAAAGAGGATCAAAAGAAAGAAAAAGGCAAAGAGGACCAGAAAGGCGAGCAGGGCGAACAAAAAGAGCAGGGTAAAGACGAACAGCAAAGCGACAAGCCGGGAGAAGAAAAGCAAGCTGACCAACCCCAGGAGCAGAACAGCCAGGAAGGTCAGGAGCGAAGCGAAGGCGAACAAAATAAAGACGAGCAATCCGTATCACCCGTAGCCGAAAAGCTCAAAGAGATGAACATCAGCGAAGAAAAAGCCAGGATGATCCTGGATGCGATGCGCAACAACGAAATGCAATACATCCAGCAAAACCGCCGCAAAGCCACCCAGTCGCGCGACCGCAGCAAACCTGATTGGTAAAATAAGGTGTTCATGTGTTAAAGTGTTAAAGTGTTATGGTGGTCAGGTTGGTACTGTTATTTCAACAAAAGTACACGAACACCCAGGCACCTGAACCCTTGGGTACTCAACACTACTTTGGAAGTTCATCCGTAACAGGCAAGTCTTATAGAGAGATGTTCTTGAACATTGAATATTGAGTGTTGAATATTGAGTGTTTAAATTTTCAACCGGGCACCGGGCGCACTCAAGTAGAAAAATAGTAAAGTAACATTAAACACATTAACACCCAAACGCCATGAATGAAGTATATATCGTATCAGCCGTCAGAACGCCTATCGGCTCCTTCGGCGGCAGTCTGTCTGCCCTCAGCGCTATTGACTTAGGAGCGGCTGCCATCAAAGGTGCGCTTGCCAAAGCTGGCGTGGCTCCGGAAGAAGTTCAGGAAGTTTTTATGGGCAATGTAGTTTCTGCCAACTTAGGGCAGGCGCCCGCCCGGCAGGCAGCCATCGCCGCCGGATTGGGCTACCAGGTGCCTTGCACCACCGTCAACAAAGTGTGCGCCTCGGGCATGAAAGCCACCATGCTGGCCGCCCAGTCTATTATGCTGGGGCAGCAGGAGGTAGTGGTAGCCGGCGGCATGGAAAGTATGTCTAACATCCCTTATTATATTCCCAAAGCACGTTTCGGCTACAAATACGGCAGCGGCGAACTCATAGACGGATTGGAAAAAGACGGTCTTTTTGAAGTATACTACAAATTTGCGATGGGCCACTGCGCTGACCATACCGCCAAAGAAATGAACATCACACGCGAAGAGCAGGATGAGTATGCGATTGCCTCTTATAAGCGGGTAGCCGCGGCTACGGAAGGCGGACATTTGCGGCAGGAGATCGTCCCGGTAGAAGTACCCCAGCGCAAAGGAGAGCCGCTTCAGCTTACAGAAGACGAAGAGTATAAAAAGGTGAATTTTGACAAAATCCCTGCACTCCGTCCCGTTTTCTCAGAGCAGGGAACTGTCACGGCTGCCAATGCCTCTACCATCAACGACGGTGCTTCGGCACTGGTATTGGTCAGCAAAGCCAAAGCAGAAGCTTTAGGACTCAAGCCTCTTGCCAGGATACTGGGCTTTGCTGATGCGGCGCAGGACCCCTTATGGTTTACAACTTCTCCTTCGCTGGCCATTCCCAAAGCGCTAAAAAATGCAGGCGTAGAAAAGCAGCAGGTAGACTTTTTTGAGATCAACGAAGCCTTTGCTGCCGTAGCCATTGCCAACAACCGGCAGTTGGAACTGGACCCGGAGCAGGTCAATGTTTTTGGCGGCGCAGTAGCCCTGGGCCATCCGCTGGGTTGCTCCGGTGCCCGGATCATTACTACTCTAAACAATGTATTACATCAGAAAGACGCCCGCATTGGCGTGGCCGGCATCTGTAATGGCGGGGGCGGTGCCTCGGCTATTGTCATAGAAAGGCTTTAATGTGTTGATATCTTACAGTGTAAGGTATGAGCCGCATCGTGTACTTGTATGATGATAAAATTTCGTTGTTTTATCGTTTCATTAAAATTCACCAAACTGATAAAACCATGAATTTAGTCGCGTACATGCAAACCCTTGCGGAAGAGATCAAAGGACGTTTTTTGGAATATGATGCCACCAAATCGGTGATCATTGTGCCGCTGAAAGACAATCGTTACCAGGCCGTACAGGGCACTTTAAAAACGATGGACGATGGACATACTCAAACTATTACTTTTACTTCCAAAGTATGTTCTTTCCAGCAGGATATAGATTTGAAGATGTTTCTGACAGAAAATAAAAACCTTTTTTATTCTAAGTTTGCCGTAGACCACGATTTCATCAAAGTGGAAGCCTCTGTTTTTGTAGAGTTTCTGAACAAAGCGAATAGTGCTTTCTTAAAACAAATGATCATTGAAGTAGCAGAAACTGCTGACCTCTGGGAAGGTAAACTGACCGGCGTAGACGTATTCTGAAACTTTTTTTGTATGTTGCCCGTCATTTATTTAGAAATGCAGGCTGTCCTGTCGCTCTGTTTCGTGCATTCGAAACCGGGGAGGAAAGTCCGGGCAACATAGAGTACCATACTTCCTAACAGGAAGGATTCTGGAAGCCCCGCCGAATGGCGGGGCTTCCGGGATACAGAAAGTGCCACAGAAAATATACCGTCCCGGATGTATTCGGGATAAGGGTGAAAAGGCGAGGTAAGAGCTCACCGCCCCGCTGGTGACATCGGGGGCAGGGTAAACCTTATGGGTTGAAAGGTCAAATAAGTTCTGCTACTTCGTGAGTAACTCGCTCACTTCCCCCGGCGGGAAAGCAGAACGGGTAGACCGATAGAGGTTCCGGGTGACCGGAATCCCAGATAAATGACAGGATTCTGCTTGTTATCAGGCAGAAACAGAACCCGGCTTACAGGCCTGCATTTCTCTTTTTAAAAAATCGTGAATAATAATAGGGCATCTATGTGCAGTAATTTCCTCTTTAGCCTATTAGGTTTGGAGGAAAATAGCACGGGTGCTTAAAATACGCTTTATGGCAAACATACTGATCATTGATGACGAAAAAGCCATTCGTGGCACTTTACGGGAGATACTGGAGTACGAAAAGTATAAGGTAGACGAAGCCGAAGATGGTGAAGTAGGTCTGCAAAAGATGGCAGCCCAAAACTACGATGTTGTACTTTGCGACATCAAAATGCCCAAGATGGATGGAATGGAAGTACTCCAGAAAGCCCTGGAAACCAATCAGGGCGCTCAATTTATCATGATATCAGCGCATGGCACGATAGAAACAGCCGTAGAAGCTACCAAAATGGGCGCTTACGATTTTATCCAAAAACCACCCGACCTGAACCGCCTGCTGGTGACCATCAAAAATGCGCTGGACAAATCTGACCTGGTAGCTGAAACCAAAAAGCTCAGGAAAAAAATATCAGGTGTGGTAGATATCGTTGGCGAAAGCCCTGCCATCCTGGAAGTAAAAAATACGATAGAACGTGTCGCCCCTACCGAAGCCCGTATCCTGATCACCGGACCCAACGGGACAGGCAAAGAATTAGTCGCCAAGTGGCTTCATGCCCTGAGTCATCGAGCCGATGCGCCTTTGGTAGAACTCAACTGTGCGGCTATTCCTTCCGAACTAATTGAAAGCGAGCTTTTCGGTCATGAAAAAGGTTCCTTCACCTCGGCGATCAAACAAAAAAAAGGTCGCTTTGAACAAGCTCACGGAGGTACGCTGTTTCTGGATGAGATTGGCGATATGAGCCTTTCTGCCCAGGCAAAAGTACTCCGTGCCTTGCAGGAGCATAAAATTACCCGCGTAGGTGGCGACAAATCCATCGACGTAGATGTACGGGTAGTGGCAGCGACCAACAAGGACCTGAAGCACGAGATCGAGGAAAAACGCTTCCGTGAGGATTTATACCACCGCCTGAGCGTTATCCTGATCCATGTGCCGCCTCTGAAAGACAGAATGGAAGACGTCTCCCTTTTGGTGGATCACTTCCTGCATGATATTGCCGTTGAATACCATGCGCCTGCCAAAAAAATATCACCCGAAGCCATTGAGCTTCTGAAAACTTTTGAATGGACAGGCAACATCCGGGAACTGCGCAATGTAGTAGAACGCCTGGTGATCATGAGCGATACGGAAATCACGGCTACTGACGTCAAACGCTATACCTAAGTATAAAGCCAAAACATGTGGGTACTTCCTTGCTGATATCTGTCCTGGTAACTGACAGCCCTTTTATATCTTTTCCTGCATTTTTATCTCTTGCGGATTTTCCAGCGTATAGGCCGGGCACAGCACTTTGGGAGCACAGGAACCCAATGCGGACATCATAAGGACTAATACGATCAATTTTAATTTCATGGCTTTTAATTTTAACTTTTAAAAGTATAAATTTAATAAAAATAATACATTAAGTAAATATTTTATATTAAAATTATTTAAAGCTATAATACCATTAGACTGCATCCCCTTATTTCCGACTGATCAAACCTTCCTAATACCTCAAAAGTATGATCTTCTTTAAGCAGACGTCCCAAATCCTGGGTTTCTATAAAAGCACATGAATAAATATTAGCCAGATCAATAACATTGATACCACCGGAGACCCCAGGCGGCTGATCCAGGCAAAAAGGATCATTGATGTCGCGTATCAGGATTTTCATCCACGTAGGCACCCGGAACTTACCTGCCTGCCGGGCATACGCCTGAGAAAGTAATTCTGTCATGCCGTATTCCGAATGGATTTCGGTTACGTTAAAGTTTTTGCGCAGAATAGTGTGCAGTTCGTCGCGGGTCATCTCTTTTCTTCTGCCTTTCATGCCCCCGGTTTCCATGACGATAACATCATGCAGATCAGGCTGGTGCTGCTCTGCCAAATCCAGCAGCGCAAAGCTCACACCTATCAGCAACACTTTCCGGCTGTTGCCGGCTTTTTTTATCTTGTTAATAAGTTCTGCTGTATTATTCAGATAAAAACCGGAATAGGTTGAACGGCTTTGCCGGATAAAATGCGAAGCCATCGCGACCAGAGAAGCATGTTGCCTTTCCAGGTAAGACGGCAATAGCGCAAAAATGTGATAATCTGACAATTTGCCGTACATTTGCACAAAGATGGTCTCAGCTACCCGGTGATAAAGCGCCCTATCTGCTACGTAATGGCGGCTTCTTTGCTGCCCGGTGGTTCCGCTGCTCTCGAAATAAATTTCAGCCTTGATGCCATCGGGTGTCAGTATAGGGTGGTTTTTAAAAAAATGGATGGGCAAAAAAGGAATAGCTGTGATGGCATTCACTTCAGCTGGGCTGACTTTGAGGTAATGCAGATATTTGCGGTATACAAGGTTGTATGTTGCCTGAAATCTGAATAATTTCAAGGCAAAGTCATCAAAGGTTTCGGCATGTACCGCAAACAAACGGCTCGTAAAATATTCCGGGCTTATCATACAGAAATATAAAGGGTTATTATATCAAAATGAAAGCCCGGCGCGTTATCAGATAGGATCATATTATTTGCAAAAATGAAGTTACTTCGCCTGTTTTTATTTGTTTTTGTGCTAACGTTTGCCCTGAGCAGTTGTTACGATGCACCTGAGTTTGCCTTTGTCCCAACACTTACCGGCGAGATCGGGCTTGTTTACGAAGCCGTTCCCAGTGCTGCCGATACCCTGACCATCCGGGTCAATTTTCAGGATGGAGACGGGGATTTGGGCTTATACAACAATGAGGCGCTGGACCCACCGCAGACCACCAACCTGATCGTCTTCCCTACCGGACCCAACGGAGAGAAATACAGGGTGTTCAACGCTGCCACTGATCAGTTCAACTGCAGAAACTTTCAGTATTTTGACACCCTGGGCACGGATGCGATCAACGATACGGTTGCCATAGAATACAACAGGAATTATTATAACT
>JBBSNI010000034.1:0-24220 GCA_038232695.1 Cytophagales bacterium | reverse complement strand
TAATGTCGCATTGAATAATGTCGCATTGAATAATGTCGCATTGAATAATGTCGCATTGAATAATGTCGCATTTATTCTATTTGCAGAAAACAAGAGTAATCAATTTTACAAATACACAAACCCATGTTTAACACTAAAAATCAGAAACCATGACAAAACAAACATTCAACACAACGATCAATGCCTCCCGGAGAAAATTGTGGCAAGTGCTCTGGGATGAGGCTACCTACCGCCAGTGGACCGCCGTTTTTGATGAAGGCTCTCATGCTGTCACCGACTGGCAGGAGGGCAGCAAAGTGCTGTTTCTGGGCGCCGATGGAGGCGGTATGGTCAGCAGGATTGCTGTCAACCAGCCGTATGAAACGATGTCTTTTCAACACCTGGGCGTGGTAAAAGACGGTGTGGAAGACACCGACAGCGAAGAGACCCAGCAATGGGCGGGCGCTACGGAAAACTATCATCTCCGCGCGGTCGATGGACAAACGGAACTGACCGTTGAGATGGACATCAGCGATGAGTACCGTGCTATGTTTGAGAATACCTGGCCGAAAGCTTTGGAGAAAATCAAGGCGTTGGCTGAAGAATGACGCCAGGAAATCAGTACATCTCCTTTATCTTTCTATCTACTAAAAGCGGGCTGTTATTGAATACCATGTATAACCTTTAAAAAATAAACCATCATGAGAAAATTAAAATTGCAAGTACAACTATCGCTTGATGGCTACATAGCCGGACCCAACGGCGAAATGGACTGGATGACCTGGAACATGGACGATCAACTCTCGCAGTATATCAACACGCTGACCGACACCTCAGACACGATTTTACTGGGGAGAAAAATGACGGATGGTTTTGTTTCCTACTGGGAAAATATAGTCAATCATCAACCGGAAAGCCCTGAATTTTCTTTTGCCAAAAAGATGGTAGATACGCCTAAGGTGGTTTTTACCAAAACCATGGAAAAGTCAGAATGGAACAATACAAGCTTGGCTAAAGGCAACTTGGTGGAAGAAGTCAACGCGCTGAAGCAAAAGGAGGGAAAGGATATGGTCGTTTATGGCGGCGCTGACTTCCTGACGCATCTTATAGAAGACCATCTGATAGACGAATACCATCTATTCATCAATCCTACCGCATTAGGTACAGGGATGTCTATCTTCAGCGGCAGGACGCATCTAAAACTCGTCAAAACCCTGCCTTTTGCCTGTGGGATTGTGGTGCTGGTATACGAAAAAACCAATGAGAATGAAAAGTAACTTTATTTCAAACCCTTAAACGATTATATTATGCCTACATTCAAAAATCCAAAAAAGATTACGCCCTTCCTCTGGTTTGACCACCAGGCGGAGGAGGCGATGAACTTCTACACTGCCATCTTTCCGAATGCTGAAATCACCTCTCTGAAAAGATGGCCGGAGGGCGGGCCGTTTCCCGCCGGCACGGTTCAAATGGGCTCATTTGTTTTAGACGGTGTGCAGTTTTATGCCTTTGATGCCGGGCCGGAATATCAGTTCAATCCTTCTATTTCGTTTATGGTAAACTGCCATACAGAAGATGAGATAGAAAAGCTTTGGCAAAAGCTTTCTGAGGGTGGCAGTGCGCTGATGCCCCTTGACAAATATCCCTTCAGCGAAAAGTATGGATGGATGGTGGATCAATATGGTGTTTCGTGGCAGTTAATTTTAGCCAATGGTAAAGCTCCTCAAAAAATCATGCCCTGTATGCTGTTTGTAGGCGACAATGTTGGCAAAGCGGAAGAAGCCATGCATCTTTATACCGCAGTGTTTCAACAATCTAACATCAGGGAGATTGCCCGCTATGGTGTTGGGCAAGAACCTGATAAAGAAGGAACCGTCGCGTTTGCAGATTTTGCCCTGGAAAATCAGTTGTTTGCAGCCATGGACAGCGCACAGCATCACGCCTTTACTTTCAATGAAGCCATCTCCCTGTTTGTTTCCTGCAAAGACCAGGAGGAAGTAGACAACTACTGGGAAAAACTGTCGGCGGACGGCAGCGAAGGTCCTTGCGGCTGGCTCAAAGATAAGTTTGGGGTTTCCTGGCAAATCGTGCCAAAGTTTATTTCGGATAAAATGTCTAGCGGAGAGCCGAAAAGAATCCAAAGCATGATGCAGGCACTCAGCCAGATGAAAAAACTGGACATAGCCGCCTTAGAAACGGCTTATCATCAATAAAACTAAAAACAGAAAAGATGAAAATTCCAAATGAACATCAAACCGTGATGCCTTATTTAATGCTCCAAGAGGCCGCAAAATTTACTGATTTCACCCAGGCAGTATTCAACGCAAAAGTGATCCAGCACAAGCTGCATGAGGACGGCAAAGCTATCATGCACGCTGAGATCAGCATCGGGGGAAGCACCATCATGTATACCGAAGCCAGGGAACCCTGGAAACTACAAACTGCCAATCTTTTTGTTTATGTAGCCAGTGCCGACGAAAGCTATCAAAAAGCTATTGATAGCGGAGCGACTTCCGTCATGGAACTAAGCGATCAGGATTATGGAAGAACTTGTGGTGTTATAGACCCATTTGGCAATACCTGGTGGATTACTTCTGTAAGCGGTTAAAGAAATTAATATGGTTCAGATCATATTTTCACCCCTTTGATAAGCCAAACGGTTTTTATAGACTGTTCTTTCAAATGTAAAAACCGCTTTCGTTCTTCGTCTTGCATAAAATTGTCGAAGTCATTTTCTGTGTCGAACTCAATTAAATGAATTTCATATGGCCGTTCAATATTTATTTCTACGAATGAATTTTCAATGGGTCTTACCCGTAACAAAAGTCGTCCATTGTATTTTGAAATGGTCGGAATAGCAATGTCTTCAAATTGATTGAAGATATTTTCCTGTCCATCTTTTAAAAGCCCTCAGGAAGGCACTGGGTTCATTATAGCCCAGTGTATAGGCAATATCCTTGATCTGAAGATGCGCTGATGTCAGATAGTGAATCGATAGATTTTTTCTCACTTCTTCTACAATCTCCAGAAAAGTAATACCTTCCTCCCTGAGCCTGCGCTGAAGGCTGCGGGAACTCATGTTGAAGTTGGCAGCTAGCGCCTCCAGCGACATGGTGGAAAGATAAGAATTGGTGAGTAGATAATGATAGATTTTAGTCTGGAAAGTACGATCTATCGGTGAATGCTGCAACAAAGTATGTATTCTCTGAAGCAGTATTTTTTGTACCTCGTAATTAGCCGTGATAATGGGCAACGAAAGATAGTGAATGGATAAAGTGATAGAAAGCTGGTCGCCATTTCCAGATACCGGGCACCGGAATATTCTCTCGTACTCCTGGGCATCATCCAGGGCATAGCTCACGCATACGGCTTCGGGCTTGAGTTTTTCCAACAGTAACCCGTCCAGTTCGTGCAGTACAAACACCAGCAGATAATCTGCCATTTGCCGGAAAGTATAAGAATACAATCTGCTCTTCTCCCTGGAGGGCACAAACTCAATACGAAAAGTCGACTCATGTACGCTGACCTGGATATGAAACATGTCTGTGACCAAATGGATCATACGACCAGCATGAGACAGGGCTTCTCCCACCGTATTGCTGGTGGCAAGGATCTGCCCGATCAAGCCTAAGGCTGCCAGTTGCATAGATTCTCCGAAGTGTAGACCAAAGTGCTGATCACGAGAAAGCTGTACGGCATTTTTCCACAAGCTATTGGTTTGTTCGGAAGTAAGCGCATATTTTTATTGGCGTTTGCCAGCTTTGTAATGCTGACAGCCTTGCAAAAAAAAGTCAATCCAAGGCTTGTTAAAGTCATCGTATGGTTAGATATTACTTGGGTAATGGGTAGTATTGTGACTGTTTTACTGTTGGTAGACGCCATTTCGTGGGTTGGTCACCTGCTCATCGTGGGGGTGGCCACTTGGGTAGCTGCCATGGCTGTACTACAAAACAAAAGTTTGAAGGTGGTCAACATTTTATGAAGAGATGAGATGATCCGAACATGGTGCGCCGCGGTATGGCAGGCTTATGACGAAAGCCACGAAAAAGTGCGGCAATTCGTAGAAGCTTCCTTATGAAAACGAGATCAGGGAGAACCTGCCAGGCATCTCTGAAAAGATGCTGAGCCAGCAGCTAAAACAGTTGGAGCAAGATCATTTGATCAGCAAGACCGTCTTATCGTTGAAGCCTTATCGAGTAGAATATACGCTGACGGCAACCGGACAATCTTTCTCTCCTCTATATATTTTCTTGAGCGAATGGGGTATTGATTTTCTGAAAAAGAACGGCATTGATTATCTCAAAGATCAACAATTATATAAATAAAAAATGATGGAAAGGGCAGCGCATGGAATACAAGACAAATTGCAACAGCTATTTTTGACATATACCAAAAAACAAGTCCTGCGAAAGTACTAACTTTCCCTTTTTGATGGCTAAATAAATATGAACAGACAACACCATTATCCGCTGACTGTGACATGGACCGGCAACCAAGGGCAGGGAACGAGTTATTACCGTACTTATGAACGCAGCCATACTATCTCCATAGATCGTAAAGCCGATATTCTGGGCACATCAGACACAGCCTTCAACGGAGATAAGACCAAGCATAGTCCTGAAGATCTATTGGTTGCCTCTATTGCAGCTTGTCATATGCTGTGGTATCTGCATCTATGTTCGGAAGCGGGTGTGGTGGTGACTGCCTACACGGATCATGCCGTAGGAACGATGCAGGAAACCAAAGAGGGTGGCGGGCATTTTACGGAAGTCAGGCTACATCCCAATGTCGTGATAAGCGATGCCTCTATGATAGACAAAGCCTATGCATTACATCAAAAAGCGCACGCGCTATGTTATATTGCCAACTCCTGTAACTTTCCTATTCGCCACGAGCCGGTTTGTACAACAAAAGATACGTAGAAAACTCTTTCGTGAAACAGCCCTATGATCTATCGAGAAATTCCACCTCCGTTGATCTTAGCCGATTTTGTGCGGCATTTCTGGTACATCGAGTATGATACGGATACTGCGGCACAGATGCCTTTCCGGCTCATGGCCGATGGCTTTCCCAGCCTAATCTTTCAGTACAAAAACAAGTTCAAAAAACACGACGATCTCAGTGTCGCCTTCCCGGATTGCCTGTTGTTCGGTCATACGTCCCGCTACCTGGATTTGATCATAGAGGGTGCTTTTGGCGTATTTGGCGTGGCTTTCTTTCCTTTTGTGCCCTCTTTACTGTTCGGGATAACAGGAACAACATACTGTAACCACGTGATCAGCAGCATAGATTTATTGAAACCCAGCGACCGATGCTTGGAAGAGCAAATCGCTTTGGCTGAAACTCATACGGAAAGAATAAACATACTCAGCGAATATCTGATAGGCAAACTTAACGTCTGTGCGGTGCGTGATCCACTGATACAAAGCGTGGTGCGCCTGATGGTGCATACCGGAGGACATCTACCAGTAGAAAGATTGATGAACGACATTGCTGTGTCCAGAAGGCAATTGGAAAGAAGGTTTGGAAGTACTATTGGGATGAGCCCCAAATTGTTTTCCAGGATCATCCGCTTTCAAAACTGCCTGAAAGACCCCCGGCTTCTTAAAGCCAGAACTTTAACCGAGTTTGCCTATATCAACGGGTATGCCGACCAGTCTCATTTTAACCGGGAGTTTCAGGCTTTCTCTGGTATCAATCCCGGTTACTATTACCGTCATTTGACCCAATCGGCTGAAAACCTGATCCAGCTTTGACCTATCATTTTTTCCTGATGTCGCATTTGTTCAATTTTTAAACTGTACGGCGGTGTAGTTTTGTACTGTGTTTCTATCACACCTAAAAATGATGTACAAAACAATTGGATTATCTCTGTTAAAACGCAGGTCAAGTACCAGTGACAAATTATTCCGCTACGTATTCGTAGGTGCTTTGCTCACCGGCCTGCTGTTTTCCTGCCAGGAAGATACGGAAGAGATAGGCGCGCTGGTGCCGCCTACGGCAGAACAAGACCCGCAACTCCCTCAAATCACGATACACGTGGCAAAGCATGACCGGCAGATTCACCTGCAAACCTTTGGCAACCCGGCTAACCCTGTCATGCTGGTGCTTCACGGTGGACCGGGCGCTGATTTTAGGTTACTGCTTCCGCTCCGGGCTTTGTCTGATCAGTATTATGCGGTGATGTGGGATTCCCGGGGTGCAGGCCTGTCAGAACGTGTTACCCGTGAAGAGCTTTCTATCGATAGCTTTGACGAGGAAGTCGCCCAGGTCAAAGCAGCGGTATCGCCCGATAGAAAAGTGATCTTGATAGGGCACTCTTTCGGAGGCAATGTCATGGCGCGCTATACGGCACAACATCCCGATGAAGTAGAGAAACTCATCCTGATCACGCCCGGAAACTTAGACCTGTCAACAGAGGCGAGCAGCAATGGAGGAGCCGTGAGTTTTCCGGACGGGCAGGACTTTTTCTGGCAAAACGAAATCCTCACCGCGAAAGACCATGCCTCGGCGGATTACAAAGCCATTGAGGTGCTACCTAAATCTTCCCGAAACTGGACGTGCGATGATACCATCATTGAAAATTATCCGTTCTGGCGGTTTGGCACTTACCATTACTATCTCGTGCAGCAGAATAGCTATCGCTTGCCCAAAGATTTCAATTGGGTGGCGGGCATAGAAAACTTCAACGGTCCGATTACCATCATGACGGGTACTTGTGGAGCTTTATCAGAAGATTTTCAAAAAGTAAACGTAAACACACTACCGCAAGCTGCCCTGAAAGTGATTCACGGAGCTGGTCATATCAGCTTGTTCACAGACTTTCAAGAGGCTACCCTTGCAGCGTTGAGGACTGCCTTAAACCAATCAATGCCATGAGATATTTCGTAAAAATGCTAATAATGATGGCATGGCTGCAAATGGTAGTTGCCACAGGAACGTGCCAGGTTATTATTTCTAATGAAGCCTTGCATAACCAGGTATTCATTGGGGTAGGTCTGGAACCGGAGTGGGTTGCCACCGTGGGCTATCTGTACGGGATAGGAAAACCGGGCAAACCGGTAGATTTTCAGTTAGGCGTCAGTATCAAGCTTCCTCCCCTGCTGGTCGCACAAAATGCCTGGCGGGCTAATCTGATGGTGGCTGCCCACTGGCGGATGGCGGAACGCTGGTCTACCCAAATCACGGGGAATATCTACAACGCCCACGATTATAACCGGGCGGGCGTGATGAACGGAATAGGGTTCGAAATGCGGGCTGCCCCGGCTTATGATGGCAAGCATTGGAGAAAGGGTTTTGACATAGGCTGGCAATACACCGCGCTGACGCATATCCGGCATTCTGCCGAGGCCAAAGATACTTTCAAAGAGCGGTATGCTGGTAACATCAATGGCATAGAAGGGCCAAAGAACGGATGGTATGGTGCTACAGCCAGCCGGTTTCGTCTGGGGTTTATAGGAGCAAGAAAGCTGGGAGATCATCTGACCTGGCAACTTGGGTTGGGTGGGCTTATCTCTGTCCAAAGGCAAGGCATCTGGCTGGGTTTCTCCCACGCACAGGTTCCGTTTTACCTACAAAGTACATGGGCTTATCGATGGTAATTATTCAGGAATTTTGATAGAGAAAGAGGTGCCTTCGGTCGTCGAACTGACCAAATCTACTTTGCCGCCATGCGCTTCTGCAATTCCTTTGACCAAAGACAGACCAATACCCCATCCTTGTTTATGAACGTTATCTTCTGCCTGGTAATAGCGCGAGAAGATCTTGGCTTGCTGATCAATTGGGATAGGAGGGCCGTCGTTGTGGACAGATAGTTCAATGTAATCATTCATGTGCCGGCAACCCACGGTGATGACAGACTGCTGGTCTCCATATTTGATGGCATTCTGGATCAGGTTATCCAGCGCCCGGCGCAACGCCTTACAGTCGTAGTTACCTTCCAGGGATGGATGATCGCACTTGATGCTGATCTCACCGGCATATTGTGAGGTAAAGGCTGCTACGGATTCCCGGACTTCTTCCGTTATATCACAAGGTTGCCGGTGGATAGGAAGCTGCCCGCCTGACTTGATCAGGTTGACATCCAGCAAATTACGAATGAGGGTATCCGCCTGGTGGATACTTTGGTGGATGGCATTGAGGTGCTTCCCATAGAGGGGTTCCGATGCTAAGAGGCTTTTTAGTAGTTCCAGCAACATCAGGGTGTTGGCTAATGGATTGCGCAGATCATGGGTCACCGTCCCGATAAAATCATCTCGAAGCTGCCCTTCCTCCTGGAGTTCTTTGACAGTAGCCTCTGCCTGTTGCTTGGCTTTTACTTCTTTTTCCTGCCGCATCTCAAAGAACGCCTGCGCGGCATGTTCAACAGCAGAAATGACTGTCGTGATGATCTTATTTCTATCCAAAGGTTCGATAGGGCAGACAGGGTCAATCGTGTCAAAGACCACCTGGAGCAACAGCCGGTATTCTCTGACCACATGCGACAGCGTATAACCCTGCATAGCAGCCCGCAGCCTTCCGTGATCCACGCTTTCATGAAGACATTCTTTGGGAGTATCTTCGTCCAGGATGGTGATCATTTCCTCTAACAAATCAGGCACATCGTTTCTTAAAGCAGGGGTGGTTTGCCCTTGCGCCACGGATATTTGTTGTTTGACGGCTTTCAGCCATTGCTTTAGGATTTTGTCTTTGTTTTGCCGGATAATATCAAATACCTTCATCTTCGTGTTGCATAAGTACCCAGCAAAGATAAAAGATAATAGGAACAAAGTAAGCTTTTCCTGGTGGAAGGGCCTGGTGTTGCTACAGAAAGAAAAAAATTTTATCGAACTTAGTGCGTTAAGCTAACCATGAAAAAGCCTTCCCTACGCTGGTTGATCGTTGCCCTGGTATTCATAGCCACCGGTTTGAGTTTTTTGGACCGGCAGGTGCTTTCCATTGCCATCATCAAAATTCAGGATGAGTTTGACATGACCGATGTAGAATATGGCATGGTCAATACCAGCTTTTTGATCAGCTACGCCATCATGTTTACTGTCGGGGGAAGAATCATTGATGTAGTAGGCGCCAAAAAGGGGCTGGCACTATCGGTAGGGTTGTGGTCGGTAGCTAATACCTTGCACGGCGTCATGACGGGTTTCTACCAGTTGCTGACGTTCCGGTTTTTACTCGGTATGGGGGAAGGTGGTTGTTTTCCAGGGGCAGCCCGGACCGTGTATGAGTGGTTTGATGAAAAGGAGCGGGCGCTGGCCAACGGTATTGCTATTGGAGGTTCGGCACTAGGTGCGGTGATTGCTCCCCCACTCACCATATGGCTGGCTGCCCGCTACGGTTGGCGAAGTGGGTTCGTCATCCCGGGTTTGGCAGGAATGATATGGGTGGTCGTATGGATAGCCATTTCCTGGAAGAAGACAAAAACGGCGGTTAAGCCTGGGACTTACCAGCAAGAAAAGGTGCTTCCTTTTGGGGCTATCCTCCGGGATAAGGTGGTGTGGGTATTTATTGCCATTCGTTTTATGCTGGACCCTGTCTTTTATTTCTTCATGTTCTGGATACCAAAATATTTGAACGAACAAAGGGGGCTTTCCTTCGACAGCGTAGGGAATGTCTTCTGGATTCCCTTTTTAGCCTTAGGCATTTCAAATATAGTAGGAGGATGGTGCTCAGACCTGCTGATACAAAAGGGTATATCTATCAACAAGGCCAGGAAGACGGTGATGGGCGGGGCGGCGATCCTTACCATGCTTACCCCCTTCATTGAGTGGGTGTCTACGGTGGAAATAGCGATCTTGCTGATGTCCGTATTCATGTTCGCTCATGGATTCTGGATCACGAATTATATCACCTCCATCTCCGATATTTTTGGAAAAAAAGCTACTTCAACGGTGGTCGGGTTGTCCGGGTCCGCCGGAGCGGTTTCAGGATTATTAGTCAATCCTTTGATTGGAGGGGTGATCCAGACATACTCTTACCGTCCGCTCTGGATTATTTCGGGCTTGTTGTATCCGGTAGCATTTATTGTTCTATTGGCATTTATTCGCCAGATCAAACCCATACACCTTTAAACAACACAGCATGTCATGGAAGAAAAAATAAATCAACGTATTGTAAGGCGCAACAGATCGGTACCGAAGATCGGCGTGATGGGCGTAGGGTATCATAAGTACTGGCCGCAGTTTGACGGCTTACTGGATGCTATGAAGAAAAAGCAGTTTGATTTTATTAAGAAAGTCAAAAAACAGGATGTAGAAGTCATTGACTTCGGACTGGTCGATGATGCCCGGGGAGCTTACGGGATGGTTCCTAAGCTAAAAGGGGCGAACCTTGACCTGCTATTTTGCGATATGCTCACTTATGCTACTTCCAGCACGTTTGGGGTGATCATCAAAAGCCTGGAGGTGCCCGTAGTGCTGGTAGCCCTACAGCCGGATAAAGCACTGGATTACGAAAAAGCTTCCACCTGGCTCCAACTCTATAACGACGATATCTGTTCCCTGCCGGAGTTTGCCGGCGTAGCCGTAAGAATGGGAAAGAAAGTACCCAACATGATCATCGGCACCCTGCACGATGACCCACAGGTAGAGGCAGCGATAGAAGAATATTGCCGGATAGCCGGTGTGTTGCATGACCTGAGAACGTCCCACATCGGACATATCGGCCACCCTATAGAAGCCATGCTGGACATGCACTCTGACGCTACCATGCTTACCGCTCATTTTGGCCTGCACGTGGTGCAATGTGAAGCCCACGAAATTGTCGCCCGGTACGAAAAAGTGAGCCCGGAAGAGATACGGTCTGTCCGGCAACGCATTCTCGATTTCTTCGATACCCCGGAACCGGTATCAGACCCTATCTCAGATAAACTGAAAGACACTGACCTGGAAGTCGCTGCACGGGTAAGTATTGCCCTGGAAAAATTCACCCAAGACAAACAACTGGACGGACTGACCTACTATTACGAAGGAGAAGAAAACAGCACCACACAACTGGTCATGTCTAATCTCATCGTAGGTAATTCGCTGCTGACCGCCGCCGGGTTTCCTATGTGCGGGGAGTCTGATCTGAAGACTTGTGTAGCGATGCTCATCATGGACCGTCTGGGCATTGGAGGGAGCTTCGCCGAATTTCATCCGGTAGATTTTAAGGAAGGCTTTGTGCTGGTCGGCCACGACGGCCCGCATAATATCGCCATCGCTGAGGGAAGGCCGGTTTTGCGAAGCCTAAAGAAGTACCACGGGAAGCCAGGCTTTGGGGCGGGCGTAGAGTTCAAGATCAAAGAAGGCCCGATCACCATGCTGAGCATCAGCGCTACCTATGAGGGAAAGTTCAAGTTCGTGATTGCCCAGGGAGAGTCTGTGAAAGGGCCGATTCCCCCCACCGGCAATACCAATACCCGGGGGTTTTTCAAACCGGATGTGAAAACGTTCCTCCACCGATGGATCAAAGAAGGACCTACCCATCATTTTGCCTTGGGCGTAGGTCATTATGCCCAAACGATACAAAAAATAGCCGATTACCTGAATATAGAATCAGTGATTATTTCATGAAGATTATCCATTGTATAACATTCATCAGCCTTATCATCGGTTTTGTTTCGTGTGATAAAAAGCCTGCCGAAACAGGAGCTGACCGTTACCAGGTCCTGAAAGAAGGTTTTCAACATCCTCCTGACACGGCACGACCGAAAGTGTATTGGTGGTGGCTCAATGGTTATGTGGATACTACACGCCTGAAAGAGGAATTGCTTGCCATCAAAGAGGCAGGCATTGGCGGTGTGGATATTTTTGAGATTGGCACCACCCGCTACTCCAACCCCAATAACATGGTTCCGGCCGGACCGTCCTTTATGAGCGAAGCATCCCTGAAAGCTATACAACTCGCTATAGAAGAAGCTACTCAACTGGATTTGTCCGTAGGCTTGAACCTGGCCAGCAGTTGGAATGCCGGGGGCTCCTGGATCAAACCGGAACATGCTGCCAAATCGCTGTATTTCTCAAAAACTTCGGTGCAAGGCCCTGCAACCCAAAAAATCAGCTTGCCCTTTCCGGAAATTCCCAGGACGGATAAAAAAGGTAACCCTCGCTTGATTGAATTTGCAGATGGCGGAAAACCAGTATATCATGAAGAAGTAGCCGTATTAGCTATTCCTGCAAACAAAACAAGCTTTAGCGATACGACAGGTATTATCGAGCTTTCTTCCCACTTTGATGCTGCTACGGAAGCACTGGCGTGGAAAGTTCCCGCAGGAAACTGGAATATCTACCGGTATGTATGCGCCAACTCAGGGGAAGCCCTCAAACTCCCCAGCCCTCATTCTATGGCCCCCATCATCGATCATTATGATTCGTTGGCTACCCGGGCGCATTTGATGTATTTTATCAACAAATTAACACCGCTTTTGGGTGACTTCAGCCAGACTACCCTAAAAAACTTTTACCTGGCCAGCTACGAAGCTACCGGCTCCGTGTGGACATCCTCTTTGCCGGAGACATTTGAAAAAATACACGGATATTCCATTGAAAAATTTATTCCTGCCTTGTTTGATGATCAGTTTTTAGCACCGGAAACTGCCGAAAGGTTTGAACAGGATTTTAACAAAACTTTGTCGCACCTCATCACCAACAATCATTATGGCAAAGCCAAAGAGATCTGTAATGCCTATGGTTTACAGATCACCTCCGAATCCGGCGGACCGGGCTCTTCCCTACACAATGTTCCGGTGGATGCGCTGAAAGCTTTGGGCTCCCTGGATGTGCCCAGGGGTGAGTTCTGGAACAAGCATCACTACTATGATAAAGATAGTGTTGATATCCTCTGGCTGGTAAAAGAAGTGGCCGCTGCTTCTCATATTTACCAAAGGGGTATCGTAGAAGAAGAGTCCTTTACCAGCTTTCAGCATTGGCAGGAAGGCCCTTTTGATCTGAAACCCCTGGCCAATCGTGCTTTTTGTGAAGGAATGAACCGGGTGGTGGTACATGGGTTTAGCCACAATCCTGCTGGCATGGGCTATCCGGGCATTGTCTACCATGCAGGCACCCACTACAACGACAAACGGGTATGGTGGCCTAAAATCAAGCCATTTAACGATTATTTGGCGCGTATCTCCTATATTTTGCAGCAGGCTGATTTTGTGGCGGATGTGCTTTATTACTACGGTGACGAGGTGCCTAACTTTGTAGCTCCCAAAAACACCCGCTTTTCTGTAGGAGTTGGCTATGACTATGAAATCATCAATACTGAAATTCTGCTCAATGATCTACAGGTTGAAGACGGGCAGTTGGTGTTATCCAATGGGGCATGGTTCAAACTCTTATCATTAGGAGAAAATACCAAGGTAAATCCGGCGGTAGTAGAAAAGCTTGGGCAGTTGGCCCAAAAAGGAGCCATCATGATCGGCACTAAGCCGGAAGAATCGATAGGGCTCAGCCATCAACCGCAAGCCACCCAAAAAGTAAAGTCCCTGGCTGATTCGCTATGGACTTCATCCCAAAGTCTTTCTGAAGAACAACTCGATAAAGGCGGAATTTTCTCTGACGTATCAGCTATGAATATCCTGGAAACGCTCCAAACGCCTCCTGACTTTAGCTACGCTGATCAAGAGGCAGATGTATTGGATTATATTTATTATCAGGATCAGGGGCTGGATTTTTACCTGGTAAGCAATACGACCGATGCGTGGGTTTCTAGAGCGTGTACTTTTCGCCAGCAGGACAAAAGACCTGAAATATGGGACCCTATGACTGGAGCAGTGGCGCCTGTAGGCATTTATCAGCAGTTGGCACAGGGCATACAAATACCTGTTTCATTGCCGCCTTATGGTGCTTATCTGGTGGTATTCAGGTCAGGCGATGAAGCTTTTCATTATGAAACCGTGGCTGCTTCCGGCTCTCATCCTCCCAGGCTTCAATACGTAGCCGATGGCTTTTGTTTTCCGGAAGAAGGCAGTTTTGCGTTGACCGGCGATGGCACCGTTACACGCATAGACAATCATCCGAAAACGCAGCCCATTGAAGGGGCGTGGCAGCTTACGTTTCCTAAAAACTGGGGTGCCCCTGATTCGGTAGCATTACCAGCACTCCTTTCCTGGACAGCATCTAACGAAGCAGGCATTCGATATTTTTCAGGCACAGCTACCTATCATAAAACTTTTCAGTTCAGCCGTGAAAATTCCAATGGCTACGATAGAATTACCCTGGATCTGGGCAAACTCTCTGAAGTGGGAGAGGTATGGTTAAATGATCAACCTTTGGGCATCACCTGGTCTGAACCTTATGCCTTTGACGTGACCGATGTGCTCAACGATGGAGAAAACACCCTCAAAATTGAGGTAGCCAATACCTGGTCGAACCGCCTGGTGGGCGATGCCAGAACCGGTGAAAATTATACCAAAACCAATATCTCCACTGCCTACCAGGAGACTACCTGGAAGGAGGCTCCCTTACTCGAATCAGGTCTTTTAGGACCTGTCACCCTGCATTTTACTAAAACGATACCTTATGAATAATGCTATGAGAAATTTACTCGCTATCCTGTGGATAGGACTGATTGCGATAGGCTGTACCACAAAAGCCAGTCCGGAAGAGGAACCAAAGCCAAACATTCTGATCATCCTCACCGACCAACATACCAACGACGCCATCAGCTACCTGGGAAACCCTAATCTGCATACACCGGCTATGGATGCCCTGGCCCGTGGCGGTGTCTTTTTCACAGAATCCTACTGCACTTCGCCCGTATGTGGCCCGGCCAGAAGCAGCCTGATCACCGGACGGATGCCGCATGAAACCGGCGTCGTGTGGAATTCTACCCATATCAAACCGGTGTATCCTACCATCGGACAGATATTTCAGCGGGAAGGATATAATAGCGTATGGGCGGGAAAATGGCATTTGCCCCAGGGCTACCCGGCCCAGGATAAGATGGATTCGGTGAGAGGCTTCCAGGTGCTGCCTTTCCAATCGCTGGAAGCATCCTGGGATACCGGAGCAGCCACCGACGGACCGATTGCTGACGCTGCGGTTAACTACCTCAATACTTATCCGAAAGATAAACCATTTTTGCTGGCTGTTTCCCTACACAACCCCCACGACATTTGTTATGTACCCCGAAGGCCTGAGCAATATGCCACAGCAGAACAGATAGATACTGCCCTGCCGCGTCTGCCCCCCAATTTCGAGATCGCTGCGGACGAACCCCAGTTTCTTCAGGAAAAGCGCCTTATGGATCATTATGGAGATGAACTATTACTCACCCGGGATTACACGAAAGAGGACTGGCGCGCTTATTTGTACCATTATTACCGGTTTACGGAAATGGTAGACCGGGAAATCGGAAAAATACTGGAAGCCCTCCGGGCCAATGGGTTGGAAGAAAACACCATCATCGTCCTTACCAGCGAGCATGGGGATGGAGCCGCCGCCCACCAATGGGCTGCTAAGTTGAGTTTTTACGAAGAAGCGGCGACCGTTCCCTTTATCATCCGTTGGAAAGGTCATATTCGGGAAGGTATTATCGACAGAAACCAGTTAGTTTCAGGTATTGATCTGACGCCTACCCTTTGCGACTATGCAGGCATCAAAAATCCTCCCAAATTCACAGGAAAAAGTATCCGGCCGGTACTGGAGGATCCTTATGCCACCCATCGGGAGCATTTGGTCGTAGAACTGGCCGATGATAAGCAGGATTCCACCCGCCATGCAAGGATGATCAGAAACCGGCGGTACAAGTATAACCTGTACAATCAGGGGCAGGGCAATGAACAACTATTCGATTTGTGGAAAGACCCGGGAGAAACCCGGAATCTGGCTTACCAACCCAATTATCAGGTTATAAAATCAGAGCTAAGCAAAGCCTTGGAGATGTGGATTGATAAAACTGAAGATAATTTTTACACATGGAGGTGAAAGTTCAGTGCAGGGAGATCCAATTTGCCACTACTTTACTTCGCTACGAGTGGTTGGGTTAGCCTTGTCGCGAACGCACCGGAAGCCTACAGTAGCATTCCGCTCAAAGCCCGGCGATACACGCAACCACATCTGGCGATAGGTCAGGGGGCGGGGTCCGCCTTGCACATACCACCAGCTATCGGCCGGCTTGTAATAACTGCCTCCTTTCAAAATCACAAACTCATAAGATGCGCTTCGGTAACGGTCGTTGGTCATCTGCCAGACCGAACCGACCAAATCTTCTAATCCCAGGGGGTTGGCGCCCTGCGGATGCTTGCCTACTGCTTCCGGTTGACCATTCCCCACATTAGTTTTGGCAGCGTCCAGTCCTTGGTAATCTACCACAGCCAAGGTGGTCGTGATGCGCTGTTGGGTGTCGGTCACTTTCGTATCATCTACCCAGGGCCAGCGACGCTGATCTCCGGTTTGAGCAGCGTATTGCCATTCAGCTTCGGTGGGGAGTCGTTTGCCGCACCAGGCAGCATACGCCTGCGCGTCTTCGTACGTGACATACACGACAGGGTGCTGCGCCAGTCCGGTTGGTACCTTACCGTTTTGCCAATGTCTGAGAAAATGAGCGGTATCTGCAGGCTGATAGCCGCTGGCCCGGAGAAACTCAGCAAACTGCTGGTTGGTGACCGGATGACGGTCCATGTAAAATTCCCGAAATGAGCGTTGCCTAGGATAGCCTTGTGTAGGATAGGCAATAAACTGATCGCCTTGTGTGACGTCCATCGTGAAAGTGCCCGGCGGTACCCTCACCATTTCATCAGAAGGCTTATGATTTTGGGTGGGGGTCACCTGGCTTACCAGCCGTGGCTCACCCGGCACAATATGCACTACTTGCTCGTCCTGTAGTTCTTGCCTGGCAAAGAGTTGAACCACTACTTTGCCTTCGTAGCTGCCAAAGTGTTCCATGAGGCTCAGTTGGTGCTCACCGGAAGGCAAGCGCAGCGGTACCTGACCGTAGGCAGGCAGTCCGGCCCAGACCCTGATAGAATCGCCCACAGAGGCATTGATCCGTAGCTGATCTCCCGAACGGTCTACCTGCAATAGTTCGGGCAGGCGAGCCACTGCGCCCACGGCTCCTTCGTTGTTGCTGCCCAACCATTTCTGATCGAACGAGGGCAAATCTACCGATGCATAAAGCTGCCCGTCTACCGTATCCGGGACTATGAGCGCATGGTTCCACAGGTCTACCCAATGAGTTCCTGCCCGGGATTCTACGGGAAAGAGCGGACCTCGGTAGCCCGCCGGGTGCAGTGAAAAAATGGTGTACACGAGCTTGTCATTTCCCGGCCAGCGATTCACGTAGATACTGTCGCGCAGCGTCGGGATGAGCGGCGTATAATCCGGGGCTATAAAGTGAGTGGTATTTTCGCGCAAGATGCGGCTCGTCGAGCCTAAGAAGCGATACCCTTCTTCTACCCAGGCGGGTTTCCCTGCCGGGAAGATGTTCAACTCGGTGCCGTATCCGTTGAAAAAAGAAGTGGCGTATTCCCTGCGGATAGGCTCCCGATGAATTTCCGCCACCCGGAAAATAGCAAAATCAGGTTTGATAAATTTGTTCAGGTTGAGCAAGGGCGGATAATAGAGTGCGTTGTGCACCCGCCCCGAAACAATGCCCGGCATGTCTTTGGGAACGGCCATGCCTTCACTGTACATGATCACACCTTCCTTGACACTGTCGGCGGCCTGCTGTAGCTCCCGGCTGGAACTTCCCCTCGTGTCCAGCACCACGCCGTCGGCTTGGCTAACCGCAATCAGGTCGGCCATCCCCCGTAGATGGTCTTCGTGCCGTGTACTTTCGTCCCAGGGGTTGTAGCTGATGAATAAGCGGGCACCGTAGCGGTGAGCGGTATTCACCAAACCCCGGAGGCTGTCCAGTCCGCCGGGCATGCTTCTGAACAGGTCCCATTGGTTGCGTTGATCCAGCCCCAGCACCGGCCAGGTAGGCCAGAGTCCTATCGCATCGTCACCGCCGTAGAGCCTCTGACCGCGTTCCAGAAATGCATCTAACTGATACTGTCCGGCTTCCCGGTCGTACAAGGCACGATCCCACCCCATCATCAGATGGATGACGTAGCAATGGCGCATCCACTGCAAGTCTTTCCGTTCAAAAAGGGTGTGATCAAACGTGCCGGGCTCCACATCATAGAGCAACCTTTCCTGAAAGGTGAGGCGCAACCCTTCCTGCCAATCTCCCTGGTACAGGTCCAGGTAAAAGACGTAGTCTACCGTTCCCCCCGGGTCCAGCTCCGTTTCAAATCTTCGCCGCCGGCCCTGGCGCACACTTTGAGGGTGACGCCTGCTGAGTGCACAAATGCCCCCTTCGCCCAAATGGAGATCGGCATACCCTAATTCCCACGCATTATCAGGCACAATGCAGTTGACCGGACTATAGCCGGGCCGGAACAGGTGGGTGCGCGACAAAGGATGATCGCCCAAGCCCGTGATATACACCCGGCCAGGGGATTTGCCCAGGGGAAGCACGTTGGTGATCCAGAGCGTATCCGGCGAAATATTTTCCACCGTGAGCCGTCCTTTCACTCCGTATGAATAATTATCTTCGGCTTTCCAGCTTATCTTTACCCGGTTACCAGCCACTGACTGCCTGAAGGCAGCATCTGCGGTGGTATAAGTGACCAGGCTGTCAAGCTGATTTTTAACACATACATCCACCGAGGCTAAAGGAAGGGGCTGCGGTGGCTTCATCGTTTTGTGCTGTTTGCCGACAAAGCCGGTAACCACCCACTGGCCTGCCGAATCGCTGACTACCACCGATGTTAATCCTTGCCCGTAGCTGGTTACTGTCCACCAGGCCCAACCTGCCAGCATCCATAGTTTTTTATGCATAGTGTTCAGATAGGTACGTTCAGAAAGGCGCGCGAACAGTGAGCCCGCCCCTTACGCAAGTTGAATAAAGTGCAGGGTTTGTCCGTCGTTGAGCAGCAGGTATTTTATAGTATTCTCTCCTTTTCGACTCCCTTGGGTGGCGATTACCTGAAACAAACCCGGTTCGGCTAACTCCGCTTGGGTGAACACGGCCTCGCCTTCGGCATTGGTCTGTTTGGTGACCCATGCGGTGGCTTCCGGCCCGTCTTCGGTCATCCGGTAGAGCGCCACCGAGGCTCCGGCTACGCGGTCATTACGGCTGTCACTTCCCAGGACGATGACGTGCAATTCGGGTGGAACGGAGCTGACAATTTCGTTTTCAAACACCCGGTCACACCCTACCACCAGGGTGAGCACAGCAACAATGCAAGTATTGAATAAGAATTTCATATGACTGAGGTTTAGAAGGTTATATTTCATCGCCTACACCTCCAAAGGTGTAATTGGGAGTCCCGTGCAGGTTGAGTTCCTGTGCGGGAACGGGCAATTGGCGTACAGTGCCCGGGTACAGTTGAAACTCAGCCACATCCGTACGCCGCCGGTCAAAATACGATCCTGCCGGAAACGTCATGAGCGTCTCCACCAGGCGTTCATAATACAATTTCTTTTTCAGTTCGGCTACCGGCTCCGACACCTCCGCAGGAGGTAACCCGCCTTTGTCCACGCGGGTGGAGTTGATGATGGCCACCGCTTCAGCTATGTTCTGGTTCAGTTGAAGGTCGGCCTCTGCCAGGTAATAGTCGTTTTCGTTTTTAGTATAATAGTTGACTGACCCCACTCCCTGATCGTAGAGATCTCTGAACCGTTGTAAGGAGTAGTGGGTCAGGATGTGGTAGCCTTTGGAGGAGGCGCTTCCGGCCCAGGGAATGGTTTCATTAAATTCAAAGTATTCATCGAAACGCTGGTCGGGCGATACAATTGGTCCCAGGCTAGAAACCCCAAAAGGCCAGGGATACACTGCATTCGGGTCGTCGGGAGCCATCATGTGAAGGAGCCGCTGATGAACCCGCACCCACCCCCAGTTCAGCGCCAGTTGGTGGTAGCCGAAGGCATCCCGGTTGATGACCAATCCTTCCCAGCCAGCTTCCAAGCTCACCAGAAAATCTTCCGTGATCCCGTTGCGGGCATAGTTCATCACCTTGGCCCAGTCCACAGCCTGCGTTTCTTCCGCCGACCGGGCAGCGTAGGCTAATATGCGGGCTCCCATAGCATTGGCAAATCGTGACAGTGATTCGTTGGTGAAGGAGACTCCCGGCATCATCTCCACCGGGTCGGTAAAGGATGCGGTGTCACAAATGGCAATAGCCTGGTCAATGCGGCTGAGGGCGTAGGCTTTGATCGCCGGGTAAGCAGTATACTCAAAGCCATAATTTGTGACGTCGGTATGCTCATCCATCAAAAAGGCTTTGTCGTAGAGCATGGCTAAGTGACCGAACAATATCCCTTGCAACAGGTAACCGTGCGCCAGGGTAGAAGACGTATAATCCTGTCCGTCGATCACTACGCGGGCGTCCTCATTCTGAATCCGGTTCACCACATCGTTCACCGTCGGCACTCCCTGGTACAGGCCGTACCACCAGGAGGCCTGGGGAATGAGTACCGGGTCGCCGTCGGTGTTAGGAACTGACTCGCGGGGGATGGCATAAAACGGATTGGCACCCCACGATCCGTACCCACTCCCCATGGTTTCTGAGGCCGGCAGCAGGGCAAACTGTGGGCTTGGGCCGACCGTGTGATTCCACCAGGCGCTGTAAGCGCCCGAGAGAAGATTGGGAAAATCCTGGCTGTTGCGGAAGACCTGGTTGCGATTGGGGTCGTTGTAGTTTGGAACATCCAGGTCCTGAAGACCTTCGCAAGAGGCGAAAAATCCTCCTGCTATGAGCAGCAACGTTACGAAACGGTAGTGTAGCATTTTCATAAGGAATGATGTTGAAAGGTGACTTGAATGGATCCGGAAACCGTGGCGTAGTTCGGATAGCTGGATAAATCAAATTTGAGTACGTTGGAGTCCAGCCCTCCTTCAGATTGCCCGGCCTCGGGGTCAAAGCCGCTGTAGCGGGTCAGAGAGAATAAATTTCGGCCGATCAGGCTGATTTTCACATTTTCTAACCCGATGAAGTTGTTCAACTGATCGCGGCGTATGTTATAGCCTATCGAGATTTCCCGCAGTTTGAGAAAGGTGGCGTCTTCCACAAAGTACTCGTTGTTCCAGGTAGTGAGCCGGTTGTAATAGCGTTGCGACTTGATCTCGTTCTGAGGACGGCCGAACTGGTCGAGGGTGGCACTCACTCCATTGACCATCATATAGCGCCGCATGTGGTTGTAGGTTTGTCCTCCCTGCTGATAGCTCAGTAAGAAATAAGCGTCTAAGTTTTTCCAGGAAAGATTGGACGTGAAGTTCAGGTTAAAGTCAGGGATGACCGATCCTATCTTAGCCTCCAGGAAGTTCCCTTCTTCGTCCTTGATTTGTATAGGTTCCTCTTCCGAAGTTCCGATGGTTTCGCTACGCACTACATACCCCTGGTTGTTGATCGTGTAGTATTCCTCCAGAGTGTTGCCATCAGGCACCTGGTTGGCTACCTGCTCGAGCGTCCGGGCCCATTTCCTGCCGTATAAGGTGCCAAAATCCTCTCCCTCTTCAATCCTGAATATCCCCCCCGACACGATGGCGTACCCCTCGCGGTTGAGTTGATCCACGGTTTGGGTGATACGGTCAAAGAGCAAATTGACGTCCCAGTTGATGACATTGCTACGAATAATATTGGCTCCCAGCGTAAGCTCCCACACGTTTCCACTCAAACGACCCGCATTTTGCCACTGGGTGACATACCCGGTGACGGCCGAAACCGGCACTTCCAGTATCTGGTCCGTATTCACCGAGCGAGCGTAGTTGAAAGAGAGGTTAAACCGGTTGAGGAATTGGGCATCCAAACCAATTTCCAGTTCTTTGGAAAAAGAGTTTTTCAGATCGGGGTTTCCTTTTTGTCCTCCCCCGGATTAATGGTTCCGTTGGTCAGAAACAACACATCGTACTGGGCGGAGTAAGGAGGGCGTAATCCGGCTACTCCGTAAGAGGAGCGCAGTTTGAGTTCCTGAACTCCGGGCAGTTCCATGTCTTCGGTGATGCGCCAGGCTCCGGAGATGCGGTAAAAATTCTGCCAGCGTTCGTTGGGCCCAAACAGCGATACGCCATCCCGCCGGAATAAGCCGTCGAAGATATACTTTTCTTTATAGTCCAGTTGGAGGATGGACGAGTAGTTGTTGGCGACCACCGAGGTAATGGTAGAAGACAAGTTGATATCCTCGGAAGCTTGCTCCAGGCTTCGGACGTCTTTGCCCAGCACCGCCAGATGGGTGCCTGAGCCACTGAAAGCGTTCACCTCGTTAGATTCGTGCAAATATTGTAACCTGAACTTGGCGTTGAAGTCGCCCCACTGCCGAAAGTAGAGGGCGTCGGCCTGAAGCGTTTGCGCAAAGGTGTTGCTGGTGCTTTCGAAGATGCTGCCGGGTTGCCTTAGGTCGGGGTTGTCGGCGCGCAACAGCCCCTTGGGATTCAGTCCAAACGAATTGCTCTCGATCCGGTCCAGGCCGTAGGCAGCAGAAATTTGCAGGTTGTCCAAAAGATCATACGCCACCCGGTAGTTGCCTATAAACCGGTTCCGGTCTGTGTTGTTGATCGTATTGTAGATGTTGTACAAGGGGTTGGCCAGTCTGGGATTGATCCGGTTGGGGTTCACCTTGTAGGGCGTACCATCGTCGTTGGGCTGCAACAGATCCACGTCGGGATCGGCGTAGTAAAACATATCCCAAATGCCATCGGCCCGGTTATCGATGATGTTGCGCGCAAAGAGGTTAGAGGCTGAAAACTTCAACTTATCAGTCACGTTATGATCCAGGTTGAGCCGGAAGTTGGTGCGCTGCCGGCCATCGGCTAATTTGACCACCCCGGCTTCGTCGGTATACTGAACCGAACTAAAAACGGCGGTCTTGCCCTGGTTACTGTTGCCCCGAAAGGCCAGGTAGTGCGTCATGAAACGGCCGGGATTAAAAAACTGATCAACCGGATCGGTTAGCTTGGGGTAGGGGTTGTCGTATACTCCGTCCGGCGAAGGGCTATCGTAGTCGACCTGGTTTTCGTTTACAGCTACGTTGATGGATTTGGTTTTCTGCGGAACGAAAGGAATAAAGGATTGCCCGAATTCTGTCCGGTAGATCACCTCCGAACTGCCTTCATTGAGCCCGGTGCCTCTTTTGGTGGTGATATTGACCACCCCGTTCGAGGCGCGCGAGCCATACAAGGAAGCCGCCGCCGCCCCTTTCACCACTTCAATAGAGGCAATGTCCTCTACGTTGATGTCGCTCAAATTTCCTTCGGTCAATACCCCGTCAACGATGATCAGGGGGTTGGACGACCCAAAGATGGTGGTGGCATTTCGTAGTTGAATGTCAGGGTTAGAACCGGGGGCACTGCTTCCCGCACTGATTTTCAATCCGGGCACCTTGCCGGCCAAGCTGGAGGCCACATTGGTGGCAGGCACATTTTGCAAAAGGTCTCCCTCTATTTTCTCCACCGCAAAGCCTAACTTTTTCTTGGGGGTGCCCGTCACCACACCGGTCACCACCAACTCCTCCAGCTTCTGCACGTCCGGCACCAGCGTCACGTTGATCGTGCTGCGTCCCCCTACCTCCACTTCCTGCGCTTCGTAACCAATGGAAGAGAAGACCAGCGTGGTTACTTCATCATTGACGGTGAAGCGGTAGTTTCCATCGATATCGGTTACTGTCCCAACCGTAGTGCCTTTGGCCAATACGTTGACACCCGGCAGCGGATCACCGCTTTCCTGATCCGTAACTTTTCCGGAAAGGGGTTGGTCGATCACCACTTCCACTGTCCGGCTTTTACTTTTGGTGTGGCGATTCTTTACGTAGATGCTGTTGTTTACCTGTTTGAACCCAAGACCACTCAGGCGCGACACCTCGATCAGTACATCGGCCACCGACTGGTTGTCGTAGCGGAGGGTCAACGGGGTCATTGCGTCTACATCTTGCCCGTCATAGACAAAAGAGAAAGGGGTCTTGGAAGCTATGTCAGAAAAGATCTCCGGCATAGTAGCCGCCTCATAAGCGACGGAGATCATGACATCGTTTACGTTTTCAACGCCCTGGGCACGGACATTGGCTGCCAACGACCCGTTTAGGTTGAGCGATTGTACGAGTATCCCCACGATCAGAAATCGGGAGCCTGTAGCAAGAAGGGAGGGTTATGATGAACCCCATGGTTAGGACAGGAAATGGATAAAACGAAACTATTAGTTATACATTTTTTAGCTTTTTATAATTGCATTTTTTCTGTCAAACCGGACTCTTTATATACCTTTTTGGGTGTCTGATAATTAAGGCTT
>JBBSNI010000033.1:0-24869 GCA_038232695.1 Cytophagales bacterium | reverse complement strand
TAACTTTCCACTGCGGGTCGGTGAGATACTCATATTGAGTTTGCATAAACTTTCAGGTTTTGGTGAACCCAAAGTTTACGCACTGACCCGCTCTTTTCAAAATTTAAACATGCTCTTATTACTCTACATGAGAAAAAATCTCTTTAACCATAAGGGGCACAAAGTCTGGGCGACCCCGTATTACACCGCAGCGGCGGCCGCAAAGGTCACAAGGATAGCAACCTAAACCTTTGTGCCCTTAGTGTATACCCTTTGTGTTCTTTGTGGTTAATAAGAATCCTCATGTAGAGTAAGGTGTTTATAATAAATCACAACATTATTCTACCAAGTAATTTCATATAGATCCATTCATACTACTAGACAAAAGGCTGAGATAAACTAAAAAAGCGATTCAGTCCTTATTCTTGAAAGTCTTCACACAAACAAGAAAAGATGAAAGAATCGCTAATTGTTAAAATTACGAAACAACTGCCAAAAAGGAACAAAACCTGTGTTAAAAATCTCATGATCTTAGCGATGGGCATCCTGATTAAAGAGACCGTATGCCTAAACAAGATCAAAGGGGCGGTGGGTGCGATCACCGGGAAAACCAGTACGCAACCCTGTTCTCACTACAAACGCTTGATCCGCATTTTTGATGACCATTCTTTCAGTAGCCTGTGGCTGGAACTCTTACAGGTAGCTTTTAGTCTGCTACGCTTGAAGAGCGATTATCTGCTTCTCGATGGAACGAGTTGGCAGAGGGGGAGCCGCAAGATTCACTATCTAACCTTGTGTGTGCTCTATCAGGGGGTGGCAATTCCCATCTACTGGGAGGACTTGCAAAAGAAAGGAACCAGTAATTTGAAAGAACGCAAGCGGGTAATTAGAAAATCCATGAAGTACTATAATCTCAAAGACAAGATACTACTCGCTGACCGAGAATACATCGGGGAAGATTGGCCGGCACCCCGGTGGTTTTGCTTTTTGCAGGATCAACAAATAGATTTTGTCATCCGTTTGCGCAAGAAGAACTATAAGGAAGCCGTCAATGCTGCTGAAGGCAAGAGCTACGCGACTCTGGAAAAAAAAGCCCTGAGAAGCCGTAAACTAGGGAAAGCTTTAAGTAAGCGCATCACACTGCAAGGGCAAAGCTTTACCTTTGTGGTGCTCAAGAACCCCAAAGCAGACGCCGAAGAACCGCTCATCTACCTGCTTTCTACTTTGGAAGAATTCCCTGCATGTATCGCCGCTCGGTATCCTATCCGATGAAAAATAGAAACATGTCGCTTCGGCGATCCGATTTAAGCACCTGAAAAGCAATGGCTTTGATCTGGAGGAAATGAATCTCTCTACCAAAAGCCGCTCTCAACTCATGATGGCCGTCGTCGTCTTTGCTTACACGCTTTCTATCCACGAAGGACTCAAAGATTACCAGAAAGTAGCAGTGAAAACCTATGCGGACGGACTGCAAACCAAGTCCTACTCCGTATTTCGGCATGGCCTGGATAAACTCTCTGCCTTTTGCGCTACTTTGACAGGATTCTATGCCTATCTTGTGGAAAATCTTATCACTAAACTACCCCCCTACAAAAGCAAATATGCTATCATTGTCTAGTAGTATGAGATCCATTATAACAATAAATCCTATTCTATGCATTTTTATCAGAAAGAAATTCATCTGCCTGCTTTTTCGCGGGGGTTTCATATCATCACCCGGCACATTGAGCGGGAGTTTGAGGAGCTTAGCCAGATCCGTACGGGCTTGCTACATGTATTTATCCAGCATACCTCGGCAAGTCTGACCGTCAACGAAAATGCAGACCCGACGGTGCGTGAGGATTTTGAAAGCCATATGCACCGCATAGTGCCTGAGAATGCGCCCTACTATCAACATACCACAGAAGGTGCCGACGATATGCCCGCCCATATCAAAGCCTCCCTGATGGGCAGCAGCGTAAGCCTGCCTATTACCAACGGAAAACTGAACCTGGGAACCTGGCAGGGCATTTACCTGTGTGAGCATCGCAACCGGGGCGGCAGCCGGAAGCTGGTACTGACTGCCTACGGCATCTGAAGCTGGAAGCCAGAAGAACGAAGTCGGAAGAAAACTTCGGTCCCGGTGGAGCATCACTTCTGCCTTCCGGCTTTAGTTTTTACTAGCATCAAAAAGCTTTTGCTTTTCTTCTTTGCTAAGGCTGTCGTAGCCGCTTTCGGAGATTTTGTCCAGGATAGCATCGATCTCTTCCTGCTTGTTGGAGAAGCCTGCCGGGTGGCGGTTGCCATTGGTACGGTTGCCTTTTTGGTTGCGGTAAGAAACTCGCACTTTGGGCTGCCTGACAAACAAGCTACGCATAAAGGTCAAAAACCGGGTGATGGGGCTGCCCAGATCGTTGCCCTTCTGGAGTTGTTTGATAAACAGAAAGCCTACGCCGGTGCCAGCTAAGTGCGCCAGTTCACCACCGGCGTTGGGCCCGGCAGCCTGGGCAAAAGAAAGCAGCACATAAAAGATAGCAATATATTTGATCCTGACAGGACCTATCAAAATAAGAGAAATGGTATAATTGGGCATAAACGTAGCCGCCCCCACCACTACGGCATACACGCCCGCAGAAGCGCCCAACATGTGAGATGTTTCTACCTGTCCGGCAAAATAGGGCAAAGTGTTGTACAAAAGCATATAAAACAGCCCACCTGCCAGACCCCCCAGAATGTACAAATTAACTAATTTCTCACTTCCCAGAAACTCCATGATCATGCTGCCAAACCAATATAAGATCAGCATATTAAAAAAAATATGGAAGAAGCCTTCGTGGGTAAAAAAATACGTGATGAGCGTCCAGGGTTTTGTAATAAACTCGCCCAGGTCGGCAGGAAGCACCAACTGGCTTGCCACCGCCTGATATACGTAAGGCATCTTGGCCAAGCTGAATACTACGCCCATGACAAGCAGCACTAAAAAAATAACGATATTGATCAACAAGATCCTCATCAGCCCATTGCCTGACCTGGTAAAAGCGTTTTTCAGATCGTCAAAAAAATTATTCATAATTAATAGAGTGTGTCACGTTTTTTACCCCAGATTTTGATCAGGATGAAAGCAAACAACATACCGCCCAGGTGGGCAAAGTGAGCGACATTGTCTCCCGGAACCCTGCCGAAGCCGGCGTATAACTCATACAAGCCGTAAAACAATACAAAATACTTTGCTTTTATGGGAAAAGGAAAAAACAGCAAAAATAATTCAGTGTTGGGAAAAAGCAACCCAAAGGCCATCAGAATACCAAAAACCGCTCCTGAAGCTCCCACCATCGGAATGTTTTCCTTCGTACTAAGCACCTGTCCGGCATATTGCTTGCTTTGGCTCACCAGGGAGGCATTATTGGGATTATCATAATACTGGCCAATAAACTCACTGAGCCCCTGGTAAGCAAATTCTGCATTTTCCAGCACAAAAGTATCAAACTTTTGCGGGGTTGGCGATGCCAAAAAACTTTCCACTTTGTTTTCCAGCGTACTGACTTCATAATACGTCACGGCGGAATACAGTACACCTGCCCCCAGCCCGGTCACCAGGTAAAAAAACAGAAACCGCTTGCTGCCCCAAAAACGCTCCAGCAGCGGACCGAAGATGAACAGCGCAAACATATTGCTGAACAAATGCAGAAAGCTGCCATGCATAAAAATATGCGTCAGAAACTGGTAAGGGCGAAAAGTCTCCGCATGAATGTATCGCAAACCCAACACATACACAAGGTCAACGGGTATGACATAAGTTGCTAACAAAAAGATGATGATGTTGGCAAGGAGTAAATATTTAACAACAGGCGTGAGTGTACCGAACATATTTATTGTCTAAAGAAATCTGCAATTTTGTGTAACTCCAGGATATAAAATGTCTTTTGCCCATCCGGAGCATAGTTGGCATTGATACAGGCAAAAAGCCGGTCGATGAGTATACTCATTTCGGCAGGACTTAGTTTCTGCCCTTGCCTGACAGCCATGCGCCGTGCCATCGCTCGCGCCAGGTTATCCCGGCGGCTCAACGCCAGCTTCGACTGGTTGTATTTGTATTGCTCAAGCAAACCCTCGAAAATCTCCGTCTCATTCCCGCTTTTAATATCCGCCGGAATGCCGTTGATGCGCACTGTATTTTGGTCAAAAATAGTAAAATTAAAGCCCAAAGCCTGAACTTCTTCCCGCAATTCCTCTAAAAGCGTCACGTCTGCCGGGCTCAATGCAACGGTGGGCGGAAACAAGGTCTGCTGGGAAACACCCGACCGCTTTTCCAGCGCCAGCGCATATTGCTCAAACAAGATCCGCTCGTGGGCCGCCTGCTGGTCGATGAACATCAGCCCTGACTTGACCTGTATGGCTACATAAGTATAGTGTACCTGAAAAGGCAGTTCGCTATGCCCGTGCAGCGTTTCCTGAAAAAGAGGACCGGAAACGGGCATACGGTTGGCAGCACTCTGAAAGGTCAGCGCGGTCTCCGGCGCAGGTGCCTGGTCTCCAAAATCAAAATGAGATTTTTCATCCTGGCTGTTGTATACATCTTCCCAGTGCTGCTGGTTTACGTTTTGCAGCGATGAAGCGCTTTTAAACTGACGGTAGTCGTTGCTGGCGTTTTGCTGTGAAGCAGCAGGGTTATTTACAGATGCCGGCCGGAAGATAGAAGAAATATTATCTTCGTCACCGGCAGCAGGCGTGATCAGGTTGGTGCCCAGCGAGCGTTTGACCGCCGCCCGGACAATGGCGTACACCGTGCGCTCATCTTCGAGCTTGATCTCCGTTTTGGTCGGATGTACATTCACATCGATGTGTTTGGGGTCAATCTCCATGAAAAGCACATAGAAGGGAAAGGAATCATCGGGCAGCAGGGCTTCGTAGGCGCTCATTACGGCGTGGTTCAGGTAATTATTTTTGATAAACCGCTGGTTGATAAAGAAATACTGCTGCCCCCGGGTGCGGCGGGCATATTCTGGCTTGCCGATATAACCTTTGACCTGCACATGAGGCGTGGTTTCCTGGCAGCTTAGCAAGTGCTTCCGGCTGTCGTCGCCAAACAAACCTGCTATCCTGTCGCTGAGTTTGGAAGGGGGCAGGTAATATACTTGCGTATCGTTTTGGTAAAGCTCAAAGGTGATTTCCGGGTGCGCCAGCGCTACCCGCGTAAATTCCTCGGTAATATGATGCATCTCCACAGAGGTGGACTTAAGAAAGTTGCGGCGGGCAGGAATATTATAGAACAGGTTCTTTACGCTGATCGTAGTGCCCGGCTCGCAGGCTACCGGCTCTATGTGTTTGAGTTCGGAGGCTTCTACCAGGATTTCGGTGCCTACTTCGTCTTCTTTCCGGCGCGTGGTGAGGGAGACCTGTGCTACGGCAGCAATAGAAGCCATCGCTTCGCCCCGAAAGCCCAGGGTTCTGATCTTAAAGATGTCTTCGGCGGTACTGATCTTGGAGGTAGCATGGCGCTCAAAACTCATCCGCGCATCGCTGCGGCTCATGCCTGTGCCGTTGTCCGACACCTGTACCAGGGTTTTTCCAGCCTCTTTGACCACCACACATACATAACTGCTGGACGCATCAATCGCATTTTCTAACAACTCCTTCACCACCGAGGCGGGCCGCTGAACGACTTCACCGGCTGCTATCTGGTTGGCAATAGCGTCCGGCAGAAGTTTAATAATATCTGACATCTATCTCCGTTTCGGGTAGTTTCGCAGTCTGACAAAGAAATAGACCGGAATAATAAGCAGCAAGACATAAAATATATAGTTGCCATACAACAAATAACCTCCTAAGAAAGTGATCAGCAGGATCATGATCACCATTTGCAGGATGTTGGCATTTCTTGCATAGTTGGTGGTGTTTCTTTTAGCAAAAGAACCGGAAATACCTGACCCGTGCTGGGGCGGTCCTTCGGCAAGTTGGCTTATTTCTTGCTTTATGCGCGAGGTGCGTTCGGCAATATCTTCTTTGACGGGATCATAGTACCGTGGCTCTATATTAAATCTTTTATAACTTGGAATGCGCGTAAGTGAAGGAATTTTCATACTTTTCAAAATTTATGGGACGCACTAAATAGCTTATTTCCCTGTTGTAAATGTACATGAAAAACGCCCCGATGCTCAAAAAAGTTTACCTGCTTTTTCTTTTCCAGATTGCCTGTTTAACCACAGTTTTTAGCGGTACGCTCCCTGGCGATAGTTCCCGAATCGCAGACAGGATACCTCAGTCGGAGTGGATTTCTGGCATCATGGATGCGCTCACCCTGGAGCAAAAGATCGGCCAGTTACTGATGCTTTCTACAGACGATGCTTCTGACCAGAAGGAGCGGCAAGATATAGAATATCTGTTAAGCAAATACTATATCGGTGGTATCATTTTACACAAGGGCCCACCTGTGCAGCAAGCCAGGCTGATCAATCACTTACAGGAGCAGGCGGCTATTCCACTGCTTGTTGGCTTGAATGCCAGCCGCGGCCCGGGCAGCAGCGTAGACCATATAGCCCTTCTGCCGAAGAAAACCACCCTGGGCGCTATCCAGGACGAAGCCTATCTCTACCAGGCAGGCGGCGCGATGGCACGGCAGTGCCGTCTGATGGGCATCCACATCAACTTTTCGCCTGTCATCACCATAGGAGACCAGAAAAATCCGCAGGAAGATGTCTTCAGCAACAATGCGTATACATCTCTGGACAAGGGCATGGCTGTGATGCGCGGCATGGAAGCCTATGGCGTACTACCCTGCTTCAGCCGTTATCCTGCCCCTGTCTTTGCCGGTAGGCATGGAGAAAATGCTGTGGATAATAAGGTGGATCAATTAGCGGGAATGATGGTGGCCCATATGGCTACGCCCTCCTATACCCCGGTACATCCCGAAAAGTCTACCCTGATGCGTACCTCGGTGCCCAAAACAGAACTGATCAAAGAATACCTGTCGTTAGAAGGACTGGTGTTTTCTACGCCGCTCAAGGAGATCAAGCGCAAGGGCTACCAGGCGGGCGAGTTGGAGCTACAGGCTTTGCGGGCTGGCAATGATGTGGTGCTGTCCCCCAAAGATGTACCCGAAGCAATTCGCAAGATCAGAAAAGCAGTCGCCGACGGCACCTTCTCTATGAAAGACATTGATCTTAGGGTAGAGAAAGTGTTGCGCGCCAAATACCAGGTAGGTCTGGACGCTTATGCGCCTACGGGGATTCCGGGGCTGCTTACTAAGCTGAACAGCAATCATACGGCATGGGTCAAACAGGAGCTTTACGAACAGGCTGTCACGGTGGTGCGTAACGAAGACCAGCAACTGCCTATTCAGGTACTCGACACGACTACTTTTGCCTCGCTCACCTTAGGCGCTTCTATTGCAGACGAGGAGTATACGCCTTTTCAGCAAACCCTGGATCTATACGCGCCTTTTACCCACTATGCGATTCCCAGAGGTTTTGAGAAAAGCTATAACCAAGAGTCATTGTTTGAGCGGCTCCGGCGGTACGGTCATGTGGTCGTTGCCCTGCATGGAGATGCCCCGCATGGAGATGCCCTGCATGGCGAAGATACCACTGATCCTGGGTTCATCTCTAAAAATACCCTGGCGTTTCTGAAGTTCTTAGCCCAGGAAACGCAGGTCACGGTCGTTGTTTTTGACAGCCCTTACCGCCTGGCAGACTTTTCACATTTTAATACGCTGGTTTGTGCCTATGAGAACGATACGCTAGCGCAAAAGGTCGTGCCGCAGCTATTGTTTGGTGCCCTGGAAAGCAAAGGCAGACTCCCTATCGATGCCTCGACCCAACTGACAGAAGGAACAGGCATAACGACCCCGGTGCTGGGCAGGCTGGCTTACAGCTTTCCGGAGGCTGTAGGCATTGATACAGACAGGCTGCGGCAGATAGATTCCCTGGCGCATTGGGCGGTTGCTGAAAAAATGACGCCCGGTTGCCAGGTACTGGTAGCACGCCACGGTAAGGTATTCTTCCACAAATCCTACGGCTACCAAAGCTATGACAGCCTGACGCCGGTGAACAACGAGACGGTGTATGATATTGCCTCGCTGACCAAAGTAACGGCTACGTTGCAGGCAGTGATGTTGCTGGAAGAGCGGGGTATGATCGTTCTGGACAAAAAATTGTCTGACTACCTCCCCGAGATGAAAGGGACAGACAAAGAAGACATTACGGTAAGGGATGTGCTGATGCACCGGGCAGGGCTTCGGTCCTTTATCCCTTTCTGGCAAATGACCAAAGACCGTGACAAGCTGAATCCTGAAATATACAGTCTGTTCCCAGGCAACCAGTTTGCCACCCAGATCGCCTCCGGGTTGTATTCTACGCCCAGCCTGAAAGACTCGCTCTGGAGTTGGACTTTGCACTCAAAACTGGTCACAGCCAGAAAGAAGACGCCCGACTGGAAGCCCAGATACAGCTACCGCTACAGCGATCTTAGCTTTTATATGCTGTTTATGCTGGTAGAAAGAGTCACCGGGCAGCCTATGAACGAATTTCTGTCGCAAAATTTTTACCAGCCCCTGGGGCTGACCACCCTGACGTATCTTCCCTTGTGCAAATTGTCTATAGACCGCATTGCGCCTACCGAAGAAGACAATCTTTTCAGAAACACGCTGATCCGCGGAACCGTGCATGATGAAGGCGCTGCCCTCTGTGGCGGCGTAGCCGGACATGCCGGTTTGTTCAGCAATGCCAACGATCTGGCTATCCTCATGCAGATGAACCTCCAGGATGGGCAGTACGGGGGTACCCGCTACCTGCAACCGGGCACCGTCACCCGCTTCAGTATACGCCAGTTCAATGACAGCCGGCGCGGGCTGGGCTGGGACAAGCCCGAATACTACCATGATGGCGGCCCGACCGCCCCCGAAGCTTCTTACGACTCGTATGGACACCTAGGATTCACCGGCACCTCCGTATGGGTAGACCCTAAGTACGACCTGGTGTATGTCTTCCTCTCCAACCGTGTACACCCTGATGCCAGAAATACAAAACTTCTGACAGAGGGCATACGTACAAAAATACAGTCTGTGGTATATCGTGCTATGGAAGACTATCAGGGTCGTTAATTTACTTTTTAATGAAAATAGGGATTGTTTGTTACCCTACCTTCGGTGGTAGCGGTGTAGTCGCTACCGAACTGGGAAAGGCATTGGTTAAGAAAGGACATCAAGTTCATTTTATCACATACTCGCAACCCACGCGGCTGGATTTTTTCAACCAAAATCTTTTTTACCACCAGGTAGACGTCATGACTTACCCCCTCTTCCAGTATCCTCCTTATGAACTGGCGCTGGCCAGCAAGCTGGTAGATGTGGTGAAATACGAAAAACTGGACATACTGCATGTGCATTATGCCATTCCCCATGCTTCGGCTGCTTATATGGCCAAGCAGATACTGGCTACCGAAAACATTACCATTCCGGTCGTTACTACCCTGCATGGTACGGACATTACGCTGGTGGGTAAAGATGCGTCCTTTACGCCGGTGGTTACTTTTAGCATTAATGCTTCCGACGGCATCACGGCGGTTTCCCAGAATCTTAAAGAAGATACTTACCGCTACTTCAACATTACCAAAGACATCCAGGTGATTCCTAATTTTATAGACCTGGAGCGGTTTAGCCGGCAGAAGAAAGAACACTTCAAAAAGGCGATCTGTCCGGGGGATGAATATCTGATCGTACATACTTCTAACTTCCGCAAGGTAAAAAGAGTAGAGGATGCCGTCAGGGTGTTTTATAATATCCGCAAACACTTGCCTGCCAAGCTGCTGCTGGTCGGCGACGGGCCGGAAAGAAACAGCATAGAAAAGCTTTGCCGAAAATTAGGCTCCTGCGAAGATGTCCGGTTTTTAGGCAAACTGGATGCCGTAGAAGAAGTGCTTTCCGTGTCTGATCTTTTCCTGATGCCCTCCGAAAAGGAAAGCTTTGGGCTGGCAGCCCTGGAAGCCATGGCCTGCGAAGTGCCGGTCATTTCCAGCGACGCAGGCGGACTTCCCGAATTGAATATTGACGGAGAAACCGGCTTTGTCTGCTCCGTCGGCGATGTAGAAGCCATGACCGAAAAAGCGTTATACCTGCTGAATCCGGAAAGGCTGCCTACTTTCAAAGCCAATGCCCTGGCGCGTGCCAAAGCGTTTGAAACCAGCCTGATCGTGCCACAATATGAAGCCATGTACGAGCAGTTGATCAATTTGAATCAGCAGAAGGTATTAGCCCAAACCTAATCCAACGTTTTAAAAGCTTCTCCCAGACACGCCACCACGTCTGAGGCGGTCATGGCTTCCTGGCTTAGCTTTTCGGCGGCTATGTTGCCTGCCAACCCGTGCAGGTACACACCCAGCAATGCTGCATCCTGCGAGGCGTATTTTTGAGAGATCATAGCCGTTAGCACACCCGTCAGCACATCGCCGGTGCCGCCGGTGGCCATGCCGGGGTTGCCTGTGCTGTTAAAATAAACCTTCCCTTCAGGCGTGGCGATAGCGGTGTGCGAACCTTTGAGGGTGACGTATACTTTATTTTCTGTGGCAAAATCTTTCAACAGTTCCAGCCGGTGAAAATCATCCTTTGCTTTTTCGGTGAGTCGTTCGAACTCTTTAGGGTGGGGAGTCAGGATAGAATCTTTGGGGATTTCTTTGAGCAGTTCGCGGTGTTTACCACAGATGTTGAGCGCATCGGCGTCCAATACCATGCGCATCCCTTTTCTTTTAGCTTCTTTCAGCAAGTCTGTCAACGCAGCTACGGTCGCTTCGGCAGTGCCCAGACCAGGACCTACGCCTACCACGTCGTATCCATCAAGTGAGGTACGCCCTTCTTGTGCCAGGGTCGTAAAGAATTGCTCGTGCGGATCTACGGTCGTCATGGCTTCCGGATTGGCGATCTGCATGATCTGGTAGCCGCATTGGGGTACATGCACGGTGAGCAGGCCTACCCCGCTTCTCAGGCAGGCGTGGGCGCTCAGGACAGCCGCTCCCATTTTGCCATAGCTTCCTGCTATCAGTATCGTCTTGCCATAATCGCCTTTGTGCGAGTGCAGCGGACGCTGCCTGCGTAGGGCTTTTACCATCGCAGGTTCTACATAATAATAATCGGTGACTACCTGATCCAAAAACGCGGTATCGAGCCCTATGTCTAATATTTGCCAGTTTCCTACGATGGATTCGTTTTGCGGCAGCAGAAAGGCCAGCTTGGGCGTCTGAAAAGTCCACGTATAAGCCGCTTTCACCACCGGCGCATCTTTTTCTATCACCTTGTCGGCATACAAGCCGGAAGGGATGTCGATGGCTACTACCGTTGCTTTGCTTTCATTGACGGCCTGAATGAGCGTAGCAAAAACGCCTTCAATTTTTCGGCTAAGCCCGGAGCCAAACAGTCCGTCGATGATCAGGGCATGGTCGGGAAAGGCGGGAATGTCCTGCGCGGTTTCTATGGTTTGTAAGGTGCAGGATTGCTGTTGCAGCCGCTCACAGTTAATATTGAAACTCTCCGAAGTGCTGCCCTGAGCAGATACGGCAAAAACCTGTACCTGATAACCGCTTAGCAGCAGCATACGGGCAACAGCCAAACCATCGCCGCCATTGTTGCCTGGGCCGCACAACACATAGACAGGCTGGCTTTGGTCAGCAAAATGTTGTAAAAATTCGTCTGCAAACGCCATAGAAGCCCGCTCCATCAGGTCAATGGCGCTGACAGGCTCCTGTTGGATGGTAGCGGCATCAGCCTGGCGGATTTGCGGGGCGGATAGTATTTTCATAGTGTGGATAGATTGCCTGATCAACCGGGATTAGAACAGTTGTAACTGTGTGATTGCCTCTTCAATTCTTCTGTTTGCAATTTTGCAGTATTCCTCACTTATTTCGCTTCCCAACCAGTTTCTGTTTAGTTTGGTTGCCATTTTTGCGGTGGTTCCGCTACCGAGGAAACAGTCATACACCAAGTCGCCTTCATTGCTCCAGGTAACAATATGATCTGCTGCCAACTGCTCAGGAAATATAGCAGGGTGTTTAAAGGCAATTCTATCTTTTGAACTGTTGTCCCTTCCGTTAGCATATCTCCAGACGTTAAATCTTGCGCCGTACTGTTCTCTTTTGCAAAGACCGCCCCGCTTGTTGCCTCCCATCGTTCCCACATATTTATTTTCCCTGTCTTTTATCAGATTAGTGGCTTTCGGAGCACCTTTAGACAAAATAAACATATACTCGAAGACTTGGTGATAGCGCGTAGAATCCGGGTATGCCATACCTGATTTTTCATAAATCATGGTGTCATGTAAATTAAATCCGCAATCTTTAAAGTACAAAGCCTGTTTGAAGGAAGAACCGGTCTCACTACCCTTCACTGTAGCATCGCTTACTACCCAAACCAATACGCCCCCCGGCTTGGTGATTCTGTATAACTCCCTTGCGATAGGTTCAAAATCAAAGACATAGCCATGATAAGACCGCAGATCATCATAAGGAGGGCTTGTCAATGTTAGATCAACAAAATCATCCGGCAGGTTGGACATAGTAACCAGGCAATTTTCATTGTATATTTTGTTAATTTCCATATTTTACACCAAAATTAAATGTTTTATAAGGTTACTACTCTTGAACAACATTATAATAAATGAAATCAAATTACAACAAACTTTTTTAAAACTAACTGCTCAATGGAGAAAATAAAGTTTATAGACTTGTTCTGTGGAATTGGAGGATTCAGAATAGCGATGGATCAGGCTTGCCGGGAAAACGACCTTGTTCCAGACTGTGTTTTTTCTTCTGATATTGATTCTTTCTGCCAGGAAAGTTATGAAGCTAATTTTGGTCATAGACCTACAGGAGATATCACTCAAGTTCATGAAAAAGATATTCCCGATCACGATATTTTATTTGCGGGTTTTCCATGTCAGCCGTTCAGCATCATAGGGCAGATGAGAGGATTTGAGGATGTAAGAGGAACCTTGTTTTTTGATATTGCCAGAATCATTAAGGAAAAAAAGCCCAAAGCTTTTGTGCTGGAAAATGTCAAGCAGCTTGTAGGACACAATAAAGGTCAGACGCTAAAAATTATTATCAAAGTTTTACAGGAATTAGGCTATCATGTCCAATATGCTGTTTTGAATGCGCTTGACTATGGACTACCCCAAAAACGTGAAAGAATTATTATCGTTGGGCACCAGGAACCTATCTTGTTTACTTTCCCTACACCCGTGAAACCTTATAAGCCGCTGAACGAAATCCTTGAGCGCAAAGTAGATAAAAAATATTATGCTTCTGACCATATCCAGAAAAAGCGCAAACAGAAACATATCTCTTCTTTTGATCCTTCGGTATGGCATGAAAACAAATCCGGTAATGTTTGTTCTTATCCTTTTTCATGTGCATTACGGGCAGGTGCTTCCTACAACTATTTGTTAGTGAACGGAGAAAGAAGATTGACACCAAGAGAGATGTTTCGGCTTCAAGGATTTCCCGATCATTATAAGATCACCGCCAATGATAGTCAGGCCAGGAAACAGGCGGGCAATGCTGTTCCGGTAAACCTTATAAAAGCTGTTATTTTAAAGCTTTTGCCCTATGTAGCCAGCACGCTGGATATGACATCAGTACTCAGAGAGTATGAAATAGTTTACCATACACGTTGATGGACAAAAGATCGCCCAAGTTAAGAACGGTAGACAAATCTTTGCCTCCTTTTCATTTAAATGAATTTCCAAAAGAGTTTCCTTTTTTGTTGGGTAAAGAACTGATCTACCTGCTTGCCTCCAAAGGCAAACCTGACCTTGAAGGGTCGGAATGGGAAGCTATCTTTGCCAGTTGCATAGGGGCTGAATGGAAACCTTCTAATGCTGGGCTTGATGATGTGGTGCTAGGTAATACGGCTTGGGGTGCCAAAACTGTAAAGTCTGCAAATCCTGCTAACCAAAAAAAGATAAGACTAATATCTGGTAGGAATTCCCCGGTGTATTCCTATGGAGAAACCATAGATACCAAAGCAGAACCGAATATGGTGGGAAAATTGGTTCTTGACATTTGGAATGAGCGCGTGTCAGCCGTGAGAGAAAAATTCAAGAATCTTAGACGGTTGTACTTATCAAGTCCAACGACCTGGCAGAAGTAGTAGTATTTGAGTTTGATACCATCAGATATGACCATGAATTGTATGTGTGGAGATGGAATAAAAACAAAAATCTTGAAGGTATCGAAAAATCTAAAGGAGAACATAGATTTACCTGGCAACCTCCCGGTTCACAATTCACGATTCTTGAAGAAGTGCCTGAAAAAAGCCTGGTGATTAAGATTAAGAAGCCCGAAGCATTAAACAAAGAACAGGTTTTGAAAACACTTGGCTTCGATAAATCCTGGATCACGATTACTCAAAAAAATGTTTAACCGCCCTTTATAACAAAAAAAGCAGCCTGGACAATTTGCCAGACTGCTTTACCACTACTCATAAAAAAATTAATTCAAAACGGCATTGACAGAGAGTCCACCATCGGCAATAACCTCTGTGCCTGTAATAAAAGAGGAGTCATCGGAGGCCAGGAACAACACCGTTTTGGCAATCTCATCAGGTTGCCCGAAGCGGCTTAGCAAGACTTTCTTACTCATGGTTTCTCCCAAACCGTTCAACGCTTCTTCTGATAAACCTAATTTGCTATAGACAGGCGTTTCTATGGGACCAGGAGAGATGGCGTTTACTCTTATCTTTCGGGAAGCTAATTCGGTGGCAAAGACTCTGTTGAGTGATAACAAAGCACCTTTGCTGGCAGCATAAACGCCGGAGTTGGGCATACCTACATTCGCGTTGATGGATGTATTGAAGATGACCGAGCCGCCTTCATTCAGCAGCGGCAGAAACTTTTGTAATGTGAAATAGACGCCCTTCACATTGATGTTCATGATGGAGTCGTAATGCTCTTCACTGGCAAACTCCAAAGGCGCAAAAGAGGCTATGCCTGCATTTAGGAAGAGTATATCAACCCTTCCGAACTCATCTTTCAGGCTCGAGATAAGTGTGTCAATCTCCTCTAAGTTACTTTGGTCAGCTACAAACCCTCTAACGTCAAGTTCGGAAGATGCTGCCCGGATGGCTTCCTGGTTGCGTCCTGTGATGATCACCTTAGCGCCTTCTGCGGCAAGTACTTTTGCCGTTGCATAACCAATACCGCTGTTGCCGCCAGTGATGACGGCTACTTTGTTTTCTAACTTTTTCATAAGATAATTTTAAAATGAATAATTTCTGGAACGACCGTTCTGGTATGGATACGCTATTATGGAATGAATGTTCCAAAATATAAGAAAAAATTAGTTCAGCGCCACCATGATCGTATCTATTACCTTATGAAGCCTGTCTTTTTTAGTATTGGTCAGGCTCATGATTTTCAACCCCTGAATAGCGGCAAACAGATAAGCAGACAGCCCAGCAGCGTCCTGATTGTTGCTGATCTCTCCTGACGCTTGCCCTTTTCGGATGACCTCCGCCAGCGCATATTCCATCGTTTCCTCATTGGCTATAGCCATCTTGCTGATATTCTGATCCTGGTTTGCCAACTCTACCGTTGCATTGACCATAAAACAACCCTTTTGCTGCCGGTCTTGGAGGCTTTCCGCCACCATCCTTTCCAGTACCGACCGTATCACTTGCAGTGCAGAGCCTGACCGGACAAAAGCCTGTTGTATCTGCTCGCTCTGCTTTTGTTGGTAATGTTTGAGTGCCGCCACGAACAGCGTCTGTTTGTCTCCATACGTGTTGTACATACTGGCGCGGTTGATGCCCATGTGGGTCACCAAATCCTGCATAGAAGTGCCGTGATAGCCTTTGTACCAAAAGACCTGCATGGCTTTTTCCAGTACTTCTTCCTCCTTAAAATTTTTTGTTCGTGCCATAAGCTAAGTGACTATTTTAACAAAAACATACAGATCAGTACACCCGTTCCCGCTAAATATGAAGCCTGTAGTAAAGCTTCGATTAGCTAAAATGAAATTTCCGGTTGTTGGTCAACCTCATAAATATAAAATATTTGTAAAAAACCTGTCATTGTATTGCAATTGATGCTTTACAAGTAAAAATTCTTTGTCAAAACTGGCTTATCTGTTATCATTCCAAACTACAAGTTGATGGGTAAGCCTGTTGCAAGGCTTGAATTTCCTGCATAATTTATCGCCTAAAAACAACACTTATGCAAATTAAAGAAAATAGTACAGTCTACGATGTATGCGTGGTAGGCTCTGGTGCCGGTGGCGGCATGGCTGCCAAGACACTGACCGAGGCAGGCGCCAAGGTAGTAGTGCTGGAAGCCGGGCCTATGTTCAACTCTGCCGAAGGTGCTATGTTCAAGTGGCCCTACCAGTCGCCGCGGCGGGGGGCGCCCACGCACCGGCCTTTTGGGGAGTTCGATGCGGCCTACGGCGGCTGGGACATAGAAGGCGAACCTTACACTACTGTCGGGGATACCAAGTTCCGCTGGTTTCGCTCCCGGATGCTGGGCGGGCGTACCAACCACTGGGGGCGTATCTCGCTGCGCTTCGGGCCGAAAGACTTCCGCCGCAAAAGCAACGACGGGCTGGGCGACGACTGGCCCATCAGCTACGACGATATCAAGCCTTACTACGACAAAGTAGACAAGCTGGTAGGTGTCTTCGGTGCCAACTTTCCCAAAGACCTAAAGCTGGACAACGAGCCGGACGGCATTTTCCTGCCGCCGCCCAAGCCCCGCGCCTACGAACTGCTGGTCAAAAAGACCTGCGACGAGCTCAAGATCCCTGTCCTCCCGTCGCGCCTGTCTATCCTGACCCGTCCGCACAATGGCAGACCTGCCTGTCACTATTGCTCGCAATGCGGCCGGAGCTGCTCTACGCACTCCAACTTCTCTTCGCCCTCGGTGCTGATCCCGCCCGCCCAGGCGACCGGCAACCTGACGCTGATCACCAACGCCATGGCGCGCGAAGTGCTCACCAATGAGGAAGGACTGGCTACCGGCGTTTCCTACGTCAACAAAGACGATAACATGGAGTATACCGTCAAGGCAAAAGCAGTGGTGTTGGCGGCCAGCTCCTGCGAAACGGCTCGTCTGATGCTCAACTCCCGGTCAAGCCGACATCCGAACGGCCTGGGCAACTCAAGCGGTATGGTCGGTCGCTACCTGATGGACTCTACCGGCGCTTCCCGGGCAGGGCTGATCCCGCAGATGATGGACGGTATTGCCTACAACGAAGATGGCGTCGGCGGGATGCACATGTACATGCCCTGGTGGATCGACAACAAAAAAGCCAAACTTGATTTTCCCAGAGGGTATCATATTGAGTTTGGCGGAGGAAGAAGAATGCCCGGCTATGGTGTTTTTGGTAATTTTCATACCTACAACGGCTTTGTATCTGCCAACCGCCGCGAGAATCCCGATCCTAAAAGAACAGGCGGCTACGGACAGCAGCTTAAAGAAGATTACAAAAAATACTACGGCGCTATCGTCGGATTCAGCGGAAGGGGAGAGCCGGTGGCTTCTTATGACAACTATTGTGAGATAGACCCTGGCAAGGTAGACCAGTGGGGTATTCCTGTGTTGCGGTTCAACTTTAAGTGGAGCGAGCATGAAGTCAAACAGGCCAAGCACATGCAGGATACCTTTGAGGAGATCATAGAAGGCATGGGCGGCACCCCGCTGGGCGAAAAGCCAGGCGCCGACCGCGACTATGGTTTGCTGGCGCCCGGAGAAATTATCCACGAAGTAGGTGTCGCCCGGATGGGTGATGATCCTAAAAAATCGCCGGTGAACAAATACTGCCAGTCGCACGGCTGTAAGAACGTGTTTGTGGCCGACGGCTCCTCGCTGGTCACCAATGCGGACAAGAACCCGACCTGGACCATCCTGGCGCTCTCTATGCGCACCTCCGAATATCTGATTGACCAAAAGAAAAAAGGAAATGTCTGAAAAAGTGTTAAGGTGTTAGAGTGTTACTGTGTTAAAGTTTTTACGCTAACACCTTAACACTGTAACACCTTAACACGCTAACACTTTAACACAAAAAAACATGGAAAACAGTAAAATAAACAGAAGAGACTCTTTAAAGATCATCGGCTTCACATCCCTGGCAGGGCTGGTCTGGACTACGGGCTGCGAGACCAAAGAAACTGCTGAAACGCACGAACATGCTCACAACACCGACGACAGCCTGAAGCTGAGCGAAGGGGACAAAAAGCTCATGAATGAGCAGTTCTTTACCGACGCTGAGATGAAAACGGTAACGGCGCTTTCGGCGCTCATCATTCCGGCAGACGATAAGGCAGGCGGCGCGGTAGAGGCGGGTACGCCCGAATTCATAGAGTTTATGATGAAAGACCAGCCCAGGCACCAGACCGGGATGCGGGGCGGGCTGCACTGGCTGGATGCCCAATGCAACCGGCAGTTTGGCAAACCTTTCGCTGAATGCTCCGAAGACCAGCAGAAAGCCATGCTTGACCAGATCGCTTACCCCGGATCTGCCAAGCCTGAGATGAGCCAGGGCGTCAATTTTTTCAACAACTTCCGGGATTTTGTAGCCACCGGCTTTTTTACCAGCAAGATAGGCATAGAGTATCTGGAGTATATGGGCAACCGCGCCACCGTATGGCAGGGTAGCCCGCAGGAAGTACTCGACCGCCTGGGCGTCAGCTACGATATGGTCAAACAGTATGAGTTTGCCTGACCAAGGTATATGCTCTTTGAAGAAAGCAAAATTGAACCATGAATATAGACCTGAAAGGAAAAAGAGCCATCGTATGCGGCAGTACGCAGGGCATTGGCAAAGCCTGTGCTTACGAAATCGCTGCCTTAGGTGCCAGTATCACGCTGGTTGCCCGCAATGAAGAAAAGCTCAAAGCCGTACAGGCAGCCCTGCCCCGGCAGGACGGGCAGCAGCACCATACCCTTTGCGCTGACTTTACCCAGCCTGAGTACCTTAAAGCGGTGATCAGCGATTATTTAAGCAATACCCGGCAGGTAGACATCCTGGTGAACAACACCGGCGGACCACCGGCAGGGCCGGCACACCAAGCCGATACGGCAGCTTTTGTCAGAGCTTTTGAAATGCATGTGCTTTGCAACCAGATACTGGTACAGGCGGTGCTGCCTTATATGAAGTCTGCTGCCTACGGACGTATCATCAACATCATCTCCACTTCCGTAAAAGAGCCTATTCCGGGGCTGGGCGTGTCTAATACGATACGGGGCGCGGTTGCCAACTGGGCTAAAACGTTGTCGGCAGAATTAGGTCAATTTGGCATTACGGTCAACAATGTGTTGCCAGGCTCTACCAATACAGATAGGATTTGGGACCTGGTGAGCAGGCGGGCCGAGTCGCAGGGAAAAAGCGAAGAAGAAATAGAAAAGACCATGAAAGACCAGATACCTGTTGGCCGGTTTGCAGAGCCTGCAGAGATTGGCGGTGTGGTGGCTTTTCTGGCTTCTCCGGCAGCCGCTTACATTTCAGGCGTCAATCTACCCGTAGATGGAGGCAAGCTGGGGTGTGCGTAAAGTGTTAAGGTGCAAGGGTGTTAATGTGTTCAGGTGCCAGCTTATACTACGGTACATTTCCGGTTTGTGGGGACCGGCAGTCGCCACTGCGGGCCACGGCGGCACCTAGAGTATATACACATCTTTGTAAAGAGTTCATTATCAAATAGTTATTAGCAAGAGCTAAAGACTAAAACCTGAACATTCTCACTGATAAAATGCGGTTAGAAATGTTTAAAACCAACTTTTTCAAACCGCTTGTTTGCAGTACATATTTGTGTATATACTCTAGACGGCGGCACAAACCGGGGCGTAGAAGCCTGCGCGGCCCGGTGCAACGCGTACCCGGTCGGAAGAAGGCACGCGTTTCCGTTGCACTCAAATGCGCGCCAGATAGAAGTCAATTGTACTTTCAGCAAGCATACCTTACCTGACTACTTGCAGAGGAAAGCTGCCAACTGGTCTGACACTTTGTTTGCTTACACTTACATGGTGGCAACCTGGTCTGGCTCACTGCATCAGTGCGAACCAATCGTCCAGACCAGGTCTGGCGCGTTGCATGAGGTAGGGGAAAAGACTCCGACCTGGTAGATATTACATGGTAGATATTACATGATAGTAGCAAAACAGTCATTTTTCCCTGGTCGGAGAGGCTCGAGAAGTAAGGTACAGGTAAGGAAACCTGGTCGGACTCACAGTGGTGTAAGGGGCGTGTAATATCTACCTGGTCGGACTCACTGCCCCCTAATCATTCACTCACTCCGACCGGGTCGGAGGCTTTGCCCCCAAACGATGCAGTCAGGGCTGACCGGCTACGGGCTTTGCCCTTTTTCTTACTTGTGTAACCATTCCGGTTTATCACCGTTTTTTTTAAGGCTGGCTCATAGGATTATTTCAACTTTTTTGCACGTATACAGCGAAACACCGGTAATACTCACCTGTTTGTAGTCTAATTATTGGGATTCCTTAAAACCCACACCTTTAGGTGGGAACTTTAGTATTTATTATTATCTTTGAAATTATCAGGGATGGGACGTCCCGTTGAGCCTGTGGAGTTGCCGACAATGGTCGGGGCGTTGAAGCAGGAAAAGTTCTTTAGCATACTTTAGTGTGTTTTAGAAGCTACCGGCCTTTCAGCCGGTTAGTTGTTCACTTCGTTTAAAAGTAAATAATCTTTAAGCTGGAAGACGGAAGTCCGAAGTTAGAAGCTAAAAACAATTTACTTCCGACTTCTCACTTCGGACTTCCAGCTTTTTTGTTCCAATGCATTACTATACCTGTTTTATGACACCCTGACCCCGGATGAAGCCAATCATTGAAACCACAGACATTACCAAAACCTACCGCATGGGCGAAGAATATGTGTACGCCCTCAAAGGAATTTCCATCCGGATCAACCGCGGCGAATATGTTGCCTTTATGGGACCCTCCGGCTCCGGCAAGTCTACCCTGATGAACATCATCGGCTGCCTGGATACCCCCACCGACGGCTCCTACCAACTCAATGATAACGATGTAAGCGACCTGTCCGAAAACGAACTGGCCACGATCCGCAACAAAGAGATCGGCTTTGTGTTCCAGACCTTTAACCTGCTGCCGCGCTCTACTTCGCGTGACAATGTAGCTCTGCCGCTCATCTATGCGGGTGTGGGCAAGCAAGACCGCCGCGACCGTGCCCTGCAGACACTTGCCAGCGTAGGACTGGGCGACCGCGCCTACCATAAGCCGAACGAACTCTCCGGCGGGCAACGCCAGCGGGTTGCCATCGCCCGGGCGCTGGTCAACAACCCCAGCATCATACTGGCCGATGAACCTACCGGTAACCTGGATTCCAAAACCTCCTACGGTGTGATGGACCTGTTCCGCGTTTTACACGACCAGGGTAATACGATTATCATGGTAACCCACGAAGACGATATTGCGCACTACGCACACCGCATCATCCGCCTGAAAGACGGACTGGTAGAAACCGATGTGCCTAACAAAGAAATCACCCGCCACCGGGTCAATGAAACGATTTAGACAGTAAAAATAACTTCCGGTTTCCGGTCTTCTGTGTCCGGCTCCCTTAACCCCTCACTGCTATGTTAAAGAAAATAGGAATTCCTCTGCTCGTGATCGCCGTGGCTATTGGCGCGTATTTCTACTTTACTAACCAGGGTGCCGAAGAAGACCGCGACATCCTGGCCAGCGTCATGCGCGACGACCTGCAAATAGAAGTCACTGTCTCCGGCGAACTGCAAGCCAAGAACTCGGTAAGCATACTGGGGCCCAGCGGGCTGCGTAATGCCGATATATGGCAGGTAAAGATAGAAGACATCATACCGGAAGGCACGGTCGTCAAGAAAGACCAGTACGTAGCCCGCCTGGACAATTCAGAGCTTAGCGAAAAGATTCGCAGCGAAGAGTTAGACTTGCAGGAAAGTACCAATAAATATGAGCAGACCCAGATAGATACCGCCATCGATCTCCGGCAGCAGCGCGACAAAATGGTCAACCTGGAATATGATGCACAGCGCAAAGAATTGGAATTGGAACAGTCGCAGTTTGAGCCGCCCGCTACCATCAAGCAGGCAGAACTGGAATTGGAGAAAGCCAAACGTGCCATGCTGCAAGCCAAAAGCGAATACAAGCTGCTGAAAGATAAAGGCATCTCCCAGATGGCGCAGGCCGTGGCTAAACTCCGGGACGACCAGGGCGATATGAAAGTACTCCAGGAGCTTTCCCAACAGTTTGTCATCAAAGCCCCCGAAAACGGTATGGTCATCTACGACCGCGAGAGGGGCGGGGGGAAAAAGACCACAGGATCACAGATCTCCGCCTGGTCGCCGGTAGTAGCGACCCTGCCCGATCTTTCTTCTATGATCTCCAAGACGTATGTCAACGAGGTAGACATCAGCCAGGTAGCCGTCGGGCAAAAGGTGCAGATCGGGCTGGATGCCTTTCCTGAAAAAAAACTCACCGGCAAGGTCACCAAAGTAGCCAACATCGGCGAACAGAAACCCAACTCCGATGCTAAAGTCTTTGAAGTCACCATCGAGGTCAACGAAAGTGATACCACGCTGCGCCCCGCCATGACCACCAGCAATATGATCATCACCAACTATCTGGACGACGTGTTGCTCGTGCCGCTGGAAGCCATCCACAGCCAGGGCGATACGCTCACGTATGTGTTTAAAAAGAACGGGTTGACCACCATTAAGCAGCAGATTGCCCTGGGCAGCAAAGGCAACGACCGGGCTGTGGTGCGCCGCGGGCTGGAAGAAGAAGATGTCATTTTTCTATCAACGCCCAACAACCCGGATGACAAACAGATCACCTATCTGGAAGAAGAGCCGCAACCGCTCACGGAAGCAGAGCCAGCAAGTGGGAAGACAGAAGCCGGAAGTCAGAAGCTGCAAGATGGAAGTGAGAAGCTAAAAGATGGAAGTTAGAGCTAAGTTGACGGCAGTTAGATAACAATGGCATGAAACCTTCAATCGGTAAAAAAACACAGGAATACTTGTCTTCGCTGGACAGCAAAGATCAGAACCAGCCTGACTATTATTACGGACATATGGATGCGTTAGACAAGCTTATTTACCAAGACAAGTTGAGTATCAAGCAAGTATTGCGAGGTTTCTTAGAACACGAATTGGCGTATGTAGATAAACCTTTTGTTTTCTGAAAGATAAAGAACTGTTATACGTCTTCTATTTCAATTTTTATGCAGAAAGAACCGGAATCTTATCATCATGCTTGCAAGAATCATTGCTAACTTTCTGATCGCGCTGGAAGCTATTTTGGCCAATAAGCTTCGCTCGGTGCTTACAGCCTTAGGCATTATCTTCGGCGTAGCCGCCGTAATTTCTATGCTGGGCATTGGTGCCGGGGCGCAGTATGAGATCTTAGAGCAGATCAAGCTGGTAGGTGTCAACAATATCATCATCACCCCGGTGGTAGAGCAGACCGAAGAAGAACTGGCACCGGTGGCATTGGCCATGAGCAAGCCGCAGTTTTCGCCCGGGCTCTCGCTCAAAGATGCGGCCAGTATCAAAGAAATCGTGCCCGGCATTGCCATGGCCAGCCCTGAGATCATGCTGGACAAATACATCATCAAAGATGGCATCCGCCGCTCGGCCAAGCTGGTAGGCGTAGAAGACCACTACTTTGAGATCGCCAACTTCGCCCTGGCAGAGGGCAGCCTGTTTACCGAAAGGCAAATGCGCGAAGGCGAACGGGTCTGTATCATCGGGCAGTCTATCGACGACAAGTTTTTTAGCGAAGAAGACCCTATCGACAAAATGATCAAGGTAGGCGATCAGTGGCTGAAAGTGATCGGCGTACTGGAACCCCGCATCATCACCACCGAAAACATCAACCGCCTGGGCATCCGCGACTACAACATGGATGTCTACGTGCCGATCAATACCGTGCTGATCCGCTTCCGCGACCGCTCGCTCATTACGCAGTCTATGATTGAGGCAGCCAAGCAAAACCAGCGAGGCAACAATGAAGAGGGCACTCAGACTGCGCCGGAGCAGAACAACTACCACCAGATAGACCGGCTCGTGATCCAGGCCGAAGAGACCGGCACGCTCAGCAAGATCGCCGACGTGGTGTCCAGGATGCTGAAGCGCAAGCACTATGGGGTAGTAGACTTTGAAATTGCCATTCCCGAACTGCTCATCAAGCAGCAGCAGCGGACCAACCAGATATTCAACGTCGTGCTGGGTTCGCTGGCAGGTATCTCGCTGCTGGTAGGAGGTATTGGCATCATGAACATCATGCTGGCTTCGGTCATGGAGCGCATCAAAGAGATCGGGCTGCGCATGGCGATCGGTGCGCAGAAAGGAGACATTGTCTGGCAATTTCTTTTTGAGGCAATGCTTATCAGCATTACGGGCGGTATCATTGGCATACTGCTGGGTATCATGATTGCTACAGCTATTTCCCGCATTGCCGACATTCCTACGATCATCACGCCGTATTCTATCCTGCTTTCTTTTGGAGTGGCGGCTACGGTAGGCTTGATCTTTGGCATTGCCCCGGCGCGCCGGGCAGCGCAGCAAGACCCGATCACTTCACTCCGATATGAATAATATATGACACGCTTTCCTGCCAATTGCCCGAACGAGACTACCGCCGTTGCTTTTATGAAGACCATATCCCTTTTTATACTGCTGACAGTTTGTAGCTTCTCAGGCAGGGCGCAGGGGATTGACACCACCGAAGCGGCTGTCACTTTTACGCTCTACGAAGTCATAGACCTGGCGTTGAACCGCTCGCCCGCTGCGCTGTTTGCCGACACACGGCGCGAGAACCGCTACTGGCAATGGCGTACGTATAAGTCTAACTACATGCCCCAACTCTCTTTGCAAGGTACTTTGCCTGACTTTACCCGCTCCAACCAGGCTATCACCCAGCCGG
>JBBSNI010000032.1:0-25070 GCA_038232695.1 Cytophagales bacterium | reverse complement strand
GGTCTGCCCAGGCAGTGAGCTTTAACATTTTATAATAATCTACCTGTGTCCAGGGATCCTGGAAATCTGCTAAGAATGGAATACCTGTTTGCTGTTTCAACTGGCAGGCAATAGCCGTGTTGGTGTGAGGTGGTCCATCGGATAAAATGGCATCTACCGGGTTTTTGCTAAGATATTTTAAGAGAAATTTTACGGAGGGTTTGATCCACAAAGCACGGGCATCAGGAATAAAAAAATTGCCGCGAACCCAAATGCCCAGTGCATCTATCCATTGGCTCTTGCGGTCGCGGACATGCACAATGTTGTTCAGCGATTCGTCTTTTTTTCTGCCGGAAAGTTTTTTAAAAAAGTCAAAAGGCTCAACAATAGGTTGTTTTAGCACGGTAATGCCTTCCGGTATGTCTTTAAAATTGCTGTCGTCAAAATAGGGATACTGAGCGTCTTTGGCGGTATATATTATTGGTTCCCATCCGAATTTAGGCAGATATTTGGCAAACTTCAGACAGCGATGTACCGAAATGCCCCCGGCAGGCGGCCAGTAATAAGTGATGATCAGTACTTTTTTCATGCGAAGGGTTACCATGAAAAGTAAACGCTTTGCTTCCCTTTAGCCAAACTTATGCAAAAAACTTTATGATGGTCAGAATAGCTATGATCAAGCCGGTGGCACTTCCAATAGTAGCAAAGAAGGCAGCCGGTGTAATCATGGATTGCTGAATAGCTACCAACCGGGTATCAATAGCCTTAAACCGTTCGTATAAGGATTTTTGGCGTAGTTCATCTACTTCTTTGACCGTAAAATTATCACGCATCCATTCTTTGGAAGCATGACGCTCATTTGACACTCTAGCGGGTGAAACCGCATAGATTCTTACCCATCTCACTATCCATTCTCTCCTTGCCTTGAGTAATAGGGACTGCCCGACCCCGAATGTTTATCGAAGCCACGTCGTCAGCATTTGCAGTATGTCCGCAAGCCTGACAAATGAAAAGGCTTTGACTTTTTCTGTTCTCTTTTGCAGTATGCCCACACTCCGGGCATTCCCTGCTGGTATTTTTAGGGTTCACCTTCTGGTGATCCCTGCCATACCAATTGCTTTTGTATTCTATTATATGCAAGAACCCACCATGTGCAGTATCCAGCATACTTCTGTTCAATCCAGACTTTTGTTTGACCATGCGCCCAGGCTTCTCCATTGTGCCTTTGGCTGATTTACTCATGTTTTTCAGGTTCAGCTTTTCTACGACAATGCTACCATACTTACGCACAAGCCTGGTGCTTTGCTGATGCTGAAAATCTTTGCGTTTCCTGGCAATGAAGGCATGGATACGTTTAACGATCTTCAACTGCTTGTACCAGTTTTTTGAACGCTTCACTTTCTTTGAAAGGCTTCGTTGCGCTGCTTTGAGTTTGTCTTGCAGTTGATAGAAGAATTTTGGATTAGCTTGTACCGTGCCATCAGACAACGTGTAATACCGAGCAATACCGACATCCATACCCACTTGGTTCTCGTTAGGAATAAATGTTACTTTTCGCTCTGTCAGACACGTTAATGACACATACCATCCATCTATTTCTTTTTTGATTTTGGTTTGCTTAATCGTCCCTTCAATAGTCTGTGACCGGATGAATCTTACTTCACCAATCTTAGGGAACTTAATCCTACTACCATTGATAGACACACCTTGTGGAAAATTAAAAGAACAGAACTTGTTCTTAACAGCCCATTTAGGATAACCAGCCCCACGAAAAAAATTCTGATACGTGGTATCCAACCTTTTGATAACATCCTGTAAGACCTGACTTTGCACGTCCTTGATCCAGTCGCCCGGCGACCCGGCTTCTGTTTTCAAATCAGGCAGTTGCTTTTTCAGATCATAGTAAGAAAGCGTTATACCCTTTTTGTATGCTGTCTCTTTGCAGTCTTTGGCAAGATTGTAAACATACCGGCAAGTACCCAACCACTGCTCGAAGCGATTACTTTGCGTGGCAGTCGGGCGACGTTTGAAACGATATGTTTTTGTGATTAACATCCGCAATGGAATTGGGTTGCAATATACGCACAATATACATACATTGCAAGCATGAAGACAAGATATAATTTCTGGATAGACAACGCGGATGTTGACCTACTCAAAAGCATAGGAGAATCAAAAGGTTTGTCAGTTTCTGCTTTACTTCGCATGATTGTAAAAGAATATATTAAGGAACATATTTCCCAGGCCAACGGCTCCGCCCGGCGGCCCGGCTCATCCCTCGGATGAATCGCGGGAGGATGTCGTTTGTTATCCTAAAGCTTTAACCAGGCGTTCTGCATCCGCTTGTGATAACTTGTACAAATGTATAAAAATATCTACATTTCGTTAACACAATCAAATAACTTGGAATGATGGAGAAAATAAGATTAGATAACCCACAGGATAGGCTCAAGGCGGTGATCCGAATTTTTAAAAATATGTCGCCTGACGAACAAAAAGACCTCATCAAGAAACTTATGCGCGACAAACCTGTGGTAGACGAAATCACACAAGTCTCCCAAGATAGCTTGGCAGAAAGCTGGTTGAGCGAAGAGGATGATCGTTGGGATGAAATACTTTAGTCTATGTATCATAATACATAAAATTTTTTCAGTCCATGAATCAGTCATCAAATACCGCGCTTCGGCTGTAACCTTACCTTTCCTTCAACAACTTGGTAAGGAAATTCAAAAAATCATTGCATAAAAATCTGTTTTCTATTCTGATAGCTGTAGGTTATCTTTGACGTTTTCCTAACCTACACTACCTATGAAGCACTTTACTCTTCTATGCTTAACTTTCTTGTTCACCATCCTCACCGCTTTTGCCCAAACGCCCGACATGGAAAAGATCAGCCAAGGGCTCCAGCCCCGCAGCATCGGGCCGGCAGGGATGAGCGGGCGCGTGACCGCCATTGATGCCGTACATAGCAACCCCGACATGATCTATGCAGGCTCGGCTTCCGGTGGCTTGTGGAAGTCGGAAGGCGGCGGCGTCAGTTGGAAACCTGTCTTCGACGAGCAGCCTGTCGCCGCGATTGGCTCTATTGCGATCTATCAGAAAAACCCTGACATTATTTACGTAGGTACCGGCGAGGGCAATCCGCGTAACAGCCAGTCGGCCGGTAATGGCATGTACAAGACCCTGGATGGCGGCAAAACCTGGCAGCACCTTGGGCTGGAAAAAACCCGCAACATCCACCGCGTCATCGTCCATCCCGACAATCCGGACATCGTATACGCTGGCGCGATCGGCGCTGCCTGGGAAGATACCCCCGACCGGGGCGTGTATAAAAGCACCGACGGTGGGCAGACCTGGAAAAAGATTTTGTTTGTCAACGAAAGAACCGGCGTGGCCGATATGATCATGGACCCGGGCAATCCTGACAAACTGATCGTCGCCCTGTGGGAGTACCGCCGTTGGCCCTGGTTTTTCAAGTCGGGCGGCGAAGGTTCCGGCCTGCACATCACCCTGGATGGGGGCAAAACCTGGCAACAACGCACCCCCGAAGACGGACTGCCCAAAGGAACGCTCGGCCGGATCGGTCTGGGCATCGTCCACAGCCATCCCAATATCATCTATGCCCTGGTAGAGTCTAAAAAGAATGCGCTGTACCGCTCCGACGACGGCGGGGCTACCTGGAAAATGACCGCCGACAAAAACATTGGCGACCGCCCTTTCTATTATGCCGACGTGGCCGTTGACCCGGAAAATGAGAACAGGGTATACAACGTGTTTTCCAACGTAACGGTAAGCAACGACGGCGGCAAGACCTTTGAGACTTTGTTAGGATGGGACAACATCCACGGTGACCACCACTTCTGGTGGATTCACCCGCAAGACCCCAGCCTGATCATGAATGGCAACGACGGTGGCATGGCCATCTCCCGCGACCGCGGCCAGTCGTGGCGTTTCATAGAAAACCTGCCCTTCGCCCAACTCTATCATATCAATGTAGACAGGGACGTGCCTTACCATGTCATGGGCGGGATGCAGGACAACGGTTCGTGGCGCGGCCCAGCGTACGTCTGGCAGGAAGGCGGCATCCGCAATGCTTACTGGGAAGAAGTAGGCTTCGGCGACGGCTTCGACGTGGTGCCCGACTCCAGCGATGCGCGCTACCTCTACGCCATGTGGCAGGGCGGCAACCTGCTGCATGTAGATACCCAGACCGGCGCCAGCACCTTCATCCAACCTTCGCATCCCGACGGAGAATTTCTGCGCTTTAACTGGAATGCCGGGATGGCGCACGACCCTTTTGATAAAACAACCATTTACCTTGGCAGCCAGTACGTCCACAAAAGTACCGACCGAGGACAAACCTGGCAAATCATCTCGCCCGACCTGACCACCAATGACTCTACCAAACAAAAACAACTGGAAAGCGGCGGACTGACGTATGATGTGACCCAGGCGGAGAATTACACCACCATTACCGTTATTACGCCAAGCCTACAGGAAAAAGGCGTCCTTTGGGTAGGTACCGACGATGGCAACGTGCAACTCACCCGCGACGGCGGCAAAACCTGGACGAATACGGTGGGCAAGATCAAAGACCTGCCCCAGGGATCGTGGGTACAGCAAATCCACGCTTCAGCCTACCAGCCCGGCGAAGCCTTCGTCGTCTTCGACAACCACCGCAAAAACGACTGGACGCCCTACGTCTACCGCACCGCCGACTACGGCAAGACCTGGAATCGCCTGATAGACTCCCAGGATGTCTTCGGCTTCGCCTTGTCTTTTGTACAAGACCCGGTAGAGCCCCGCCTCATGTTTCTAGGCACTGAATCCGGCTTGTACCTCAGCCTGGACGAAGGCGCTAACTGGCAAAAATGGGGCAAAAGCTATCCTACCGTCCCGACGATGGACATGGTGATCCATCCGCGCGATTATGACCTGGTGATCGGTACGTTTGGCAGAGCCGCTTTTGTGCTGGATGATATTCGTCCGTTGCGTGCGCTTGCCAAACAAGGCAGGCAGTTGCTGGAAGAGCCGTTGCACGTATACGAAGCACCGGACGCCTGGCTGGCAGCTACCAAAGAGGCGGCAGGTACGCGCTTTACTGGGAATACCATTTACAAAGGTGAAAACAGACCTTATGGCGCATTGGTCACCTTTTCTATCCGGGATATTCTGAAAAAAGAAGCCGACAGTGTAAAAGCCGAAAAAGACAGTGTACAGGTAGAAGTGCTGAACGAAGACGGGGAGGTAGTTCGCAGCTTCAAAGCAGAAGCGCAGGCAGGAATGAACCGTTTTGCCTGGGATTTGAGCCGTAATGGCGTCCGCAATCCGGGAACGCCTAAGCCGGAGAAAAAAGATGCTCCTAAGCCCAAAGGTGCTACCGTACTGCCCGGCACCTACACTATCCGCGTAAGCTATGGCGACTACCAAAAGTCCACTAAGGTCAAAGTAAAGCTCGATCCAAGGCTGGACATTGCCGAACAGAACCTGATCGCCCGCAATAACATGATAGAAAAATACATGGAAACTACTTCCTTAGCGACCCGTGCTGTAGACCAACTCAACGAAGCCGCTGCTACTATTGACCTGATCATGAAGCAGCTTGCCGAGCGGGAAGGGGAGCCCATTAAGAAAATAAAAGACATGGGCAAAGCTCTGAAAGACAGCATCCGTACCTACAAAGAACTGATCGCGCAGAAGGAAGACGTACAAGGGATTGTAGAAAACCCGCACATCGTCAGTGGTAAGCTGGGTGAGGTAAGTGCGTACCTGTATTCTATGACCAATACGCCCAACAAGAATATGGAAAATGTAATGCAGGAAGCCGAACAAAGCCTCAAGCAACCCCTGGCAAAGGTAAACCAGTTTTTCAAAGAAGACTGGATGAACTTCCGCAAAGCCGTAGAGAACGCCAACGTGTCCTTCTTCGAAGAATATGAGTCTTTGGGGATGAATAAGTAAGGAGAGGGGAGAGTGAAGACCGGAGCTTTTATTTCTAATTTCCGTTAAATTGGTGGTAGTACTTAGATAAGAATCCCATGATAAAGGTATTAGATAAATCCTTATTAGACAGCATATTAGACCGCCCGGATGCGCCCAGGATCATTGCACAGGCGAGTGATGTGTTAAGCAAAGAGCGAAAAAAACGGCAAAAGTTTTATCGTGAGGTTACCGAGAATGATAAAACAGAGTTTATTCAAGGACAGATCGTTATTCATTCTCCGGTAAAGAAAGTCCACAACGACGTCACTGGCTTGCTATATCGGTTGCTCAGCTTGTATGTGAGCCAACATAAGCTGGGCTATGTAGGGTATGAAAAGATCATGATCTCTTTATCAAGGAATGACTACGAACCTGATCTATGTTTTTTCAATAAAGAAAAGGCGGAAAGTTTCACACAAGGCCAGGTATTGTTTCCGGCTCCCGATTTCGTGGTTGAGGTTTTATCTAAAAGTACGGAAAGCAACGACAGGGGAATCAAACTGGAAGATTACCAGGCGCATGAAGTGGCTGAGTATTGGATCATTGACCCGGACAAGAAAATGTTAGAGCAGTATAGACCTGACGCCAAGGGCATATATCAACTGATACTGAAAGCTAGTCAGGGCAATGTAGATTGTCAGCCTGTTGCCGGGTTCGCGATAGAGATAGAAGCTATCTTTGATGAAGAGAAGAACCTGGATGCCCTGAAACAAATGTTAAACAACACTTAAACCAACCTTTATGAAAAAACACTACATTCTGTTATGCCTTATCCTGATATTCATACATCACCTCCAGGCGCAGGAAAAGAAAGCCCAGGAAAAAAATACAAAGCAGACAGAGAAAGCAGCGATGGAAGACCCTCCGCTTTCTGTCACCCAGCACCAGGTGACTGTCAATGGACAAACCATCAGCTATACCGCCACGGCCGGCTACCTCGTCCTGCGCAAAGAGGATAAGAAAGCACGTGCCAAAGTATTCTTCATCGCCTACACCCGCAACGGTGTCAGCGACGTGTCAAAGCGTCCTGTGACGTACTCCTTCAACGGCGGGCCGGGCTCCTCGTCGGTGTGGCTGCACATGGGCGCCCTGGGTCCCCGCCGTATCCTCATGACCGACGTGGGCGCTTCCATGGCGCCGCCCTACCAGCTTGTAGACAATGAATACACCTGGCTAAATAAGACCGATTTGGTGTTTATTGATCCGGTAGAAACAGGCTACAGCCGTCCGGCAGAAGGCGTCAACAAAAAAGAGTTTACCGGCTACCAGGAAGATATTGAAAGCGTAGGCGAATTTATTCGTCTGTACACCTCCCGGTACGGACGCTGGATGTCGCCCAAATTCCTGGCGGGAGAGAGCTACGGCACCACCCGCGCCGCCGGGCTTTCCGGTTACCTGCAAGACCGTTACGGCATGTACCTGAACGGTATTGTGCTCATCTCGTCTATCCTGAACTTCCAGACCGCCCGCTTCACGCGGGGCAATGACCTGCCGTATATCCTTTTCCTGCCTACCTATGCTGCCATTGCCCGCTTTCACAAACAACTGCCGGAGCAACGTCCTGACTTAGAGGCTTTTCTCAAAGAGGTAGAGGAATTTGCGATAGGCGAATATGCCTCGGCACTGATGCTGGGCGACAGCCTGCCGGAAGACCGGAAGACCGCCCTCATTGCCAAACTGCACCAGTACACAGGATTATCAGAAAAATACCTGGCACAGACCAATTACCGCATTGAGATCAGTCGCTTTGTGAAGGAACTGCTCAGGGAGGAAGAGAAGACCGTGGGTCGCCTGGACGGCCGCTTTACTGGGGTAGACTACGACAATGCCGGGGAAAACTATGAGTTTGATCCCAGCTACAACGCTACCATCTACGGACCGTACACGGCTGCCATCAACCAATACATCCGCACCGAGTTGAAGTATGAAAACGACCTGGCGTATGAAATCCTGACGGGCAGGGTGCGCCCCTGGAGCTATAGCAATGTAGAGAACGAATACCTGAACGTAGCCGAAACCCTGCGCGGAGCGATGGCTAAGAACCCATTCCTGAAAGTGCATGTCTTCAACGGCTACTACGACCTGGCCACGCCCTACTTCGCTACGGACTATACCTTCAGTCATATGTATTTAGACAAAAGTTTGCAGGACAACATTGGCATGTCTTTCTATGAAGCCGGTCATATGATGTACATCCATAAAACTTCGCTGCTGGATATGAAGCAGAGAGTAGATGCTTTTATTGAAAGTGCTTTACCCAACAAGCAAACGCCTCAACCCTAATCATTTTATGAAACGCAGAAAATTCTTACAATACAGCGCCCTAAGCAGCACCATCTTTTTGCCCTGGACAAATGCTTCCAAAGCCGCTTCCAAGCCAGCCTTCCGGCAAAAGCCGGATGATTTTGAACTGGAAGAGACCACTATCGCTGCCTTACAGCAAGCTATGCAATCCGGCAAGTATACGGCACGCTCCATTGCCGAACAGTATCTCTCCCGCATCAAAGCCTTAGACCAGCAAGGGCCTTCCCTGCGGGCAGTGCTGGAAATTAATCCTGAAGCACTGGCGATTGCCGATCAGTTAGACAAAGAAAGAAAACAGGGCAAAGTGCGCAGCCCGCTGCATGGCATCCCTGTGATGATCAAAGACAACATAGATACGGCAGACCGGATGCAGACCACCGCCGGGTCGCTGGCCTTGGTCGGGGCCAAGGTGCAGCAGGATGCTTTTATTGTACAACAACTGCGGAAAGCGGGGGCAGTCATTCTGGGCAAGACCAACCTGAGCGAGTGGGCTAACTTTCGCTCCGAACGCTCTTCCAGCGGCTGGAGTGGCCGCGGTGGGCAGACGCGCAATCCGTATGTGCTGGACAGAAATCCCTGCGGGTCCAGCTCCGGTTCGGGCGTAGCCGTGGCTGCCAACCTGTGTGCTGTAGCCATCGGCACAGAGACCAACGGTTCTATCATGTGCCCCTCGTCTACCAATGGTATTGTTGGCATCAAGCCTACCGTAGGACTGGTGAGCCGTTCGGGCATTATCCCTATTGCCCACAGCCAGGATACTGCCGGTCCGATGGCGCGCACCGTCACCGATGCTGCCCTGCTGCTGGGCGTACTGACCGGTACCGATCCCCGCGACCCTGCCACGCAGGAAAATGAGGGAAAAGCGTACACCGATTATGCGCAGTTTCTCGACAAGCAGGGGCTTCGGGGCGCGCACATCGGCGTAGGGCGCAACTACTTTGGCTTCCACGAAACAGTAGACCAACTGATGGAAGATGCTATCACTGTAATGAAAGCCCAGGGCGCGACCTGTGTAGACCTTGACAAGGTAATGCCTAATGAAGACCTGGACGGAGCCGGGTATCAGGTGCTGCTCTACGAGTTTAAAGCCGATCTGAACAAATATCTGAAGGGGTTGAAGCAAACACCCGTGCATACGCTGGAAGACATCATTGCTTTTAATAAAAAAAACAGCCAGCAGGAGATGCCTTACTTTCAGCAGGAAATCCTGGAACAGGCAGCCGCCAAAGGGGGGCTGGACAGCGAAGAGTACCGGAAAGCACTACAAACCATCCACCGCGTTTCCCGCACCGAAGGCATTGACAAAGTGATGAAAACCCACAAGCTGGACGCCATTATCGCGCCTACAGGCGGTCCTGCCTGGCCGACTGACCTCGTCACCGGCGACCACTTCCTGGGTGGCAGTTCTTCGCCTGCGGCGATGGCAGGCTACCCGAACATTACGGTACCGGCAGGGTATGTACATGGTTTGCCGGTAGGCATCTCTTTCTTTGCCAGTGCCTACCAGGAACCTACGCTGATCAAGCTTGCCTATGCTTATGAACAGGCATCTCAACACAGGAAGCCGCCGCGGTTTCTGGAAAAACTTTAATAAGCATAAACATTGCTTTTCGACGGGAGTTGATCTTTTGTAAATTAAAAAATAATCAAATAAAAATATCATGTACGATCAACCTTCCAATCCGGATGCAGCCATCAAGCTGAGAGAAAAAATAGAAAAGATAAAAATAGCGATGCTGACCACGCAGGAAGCCGACGGGCATCTCCGTTCGCGTCCTATGCATACCACCGAGGCAGATTCTACCGGTGTACTGTGGTTTTTTACCAGCGACCAGACGGACAAAGCCGACGCTATCGCCCACCAACACGAGGTCAACCTGGCCTATTCCGATCCCGAATCAGATACCTACGTTTCCGTGTCAGGCAAAGCGGAAATTGTTAAAGACAAAGCCAGGATGCACGATTTGTGGAATCCTATGCTGAAAGCCTGGTTTCCTGACAAATTAGAGACGCCGGACATTGCGCTGCTCAAAGTGACGGTAGACAAAGCCGAGTACTGGGATGTATCCTCCAATGTCATGGTACAGCTATATGGCTTTATCAAAGCCACTGTCACGGGCAAATCAGCACGCGGCGACGGCAACAACGAAAAGCTGGATGTGCGGTAGCTAAAGTCGGAAGACCGAAGTCGGAAGCGGGAAGCAATAAACTTCGGTCTTCTGACTTCCGACTTATAAAAGACCTTCTTTCCCTTCTATTTTTCCTAAGCAAATTACAGCCAATGGGTTTTATTATAAAAGAGAGTGCACAATTGTGCCCGTATTTTTTTCTTAAACCGTCAGACTTGCTAACTTTAAGCCCGTGGCTACCGGTTTATGCATTTATAAACACTGGTATCCTTTTCTGAACTTTAGCGCACGATTTATGAAAACGATCAACTTTCGCAATTTTCTGGCAGTCATTCTCTGCTGCTTTACTGTTACCGTATATGCCCAGAATGCCAGCTCTGCCCAGGCCAACGAACCCGAAGAAGAAGTTCCCAACACGCTGACAGAGCAGTTTGTCTATCTCAAGAAAAAATCTAACTCCTGGCAGGAGTATAAGGTGATCAAAAAAGTAATGCTGGATAACTTCTGGACTAACATACAAGATTCTCTGGCCATGTTCCATCAGCAGTTGGATCAAACGCAGGCAAAGATAGATGCACAGCAAAAAGAAATCCGGCAAAAGGACGAGACCATCACAGCCAAAGACAAAGCCGTACAAGCCAGCGAACATGCCAGCACCCATATCAGCGTGTTGGGTATGGATATTCTTAAAGGAGGATTCTTGTCTTTCTTCTGGATTTCTGTCTCTGTGTTAGGATTACTACTGGCTATGGCGGTCTACCAGTATAAAAGGAGCCACCGCCAAACCGCCAAAACCCGCAGGGACTATTCCAGCCTGCAACATGAGTTGGAGGAAGTGAGGAAAACCTCGCTGGAAAGAGAAAGAAAGCTGCGCCGCGAACTGCAAACAGAAAGAAATGCAGTAGAAGAACTCAAAACTATGGTAGGACAGAAAGACAAGTCCCGTTTTTATTAGCCTTTGCCTACGGTATCTTCGTTTATTTTTGCCGCTTTGCTGTCGCTGGCCAGCCAGCCGGAACCTGCCTATAATTTTGTACAAAAGGGCAATGCTTCCTATTATGCCAATATATTGAAGGGAAACCCCACCGCCAGCGGCCAGCTTTACCACCCCGACAGCCTGACGGCGGCACACCGCTACCTGCCGCTGGGCACCACGGTGCTGGTCATCAATCCAAAAAACAAAAAGCAAATTCAGGTAACGATCAACGACCGGGGACCTTTCCACAGCAAACGGATCATTGACCTCTCGCGCCGCGCCGCCGACTCCCTGGACATTCGCCATCAGGGAACCGCACCCATCATCCTCAAAGCCATGCTGCCTCAAACAGTAGCTAATAGTTTGAAAGGTCTTTGAGACCGGCAGTCGCCACTGCGGGCCTCGGCGGCACCTAGAGTATATACACATCTCTGTAAAGAGTTCATTATCAAATAGTTACTAGCAAAAGCCGAAGGCTAAAATCTGGACACACTCACTAATAAAATGCGGTTAGAAATGTTTAAAACCAACTTTTTCAAACCCCTTATTTGCATTGCATATTTGTGTATATACTCTAGTCGGCGGCACAGACCTTGGAGTTTGTTGCATACTTTTTTTACTTGAGCATTGAGTGTTGAATATTGAGTGTTGAATATTCCAAAACCCTTTACAACAAAGCATCATTCAGAAGAAAAAAATCTCGCATCCCGTCTCCCTTTCTCATCTCATCCACCCATCACGGTCCAGGCTGCGGTATTGGATGGCTTCTGCCAGGTGTTCAAGTTGTATGGATTCTTTGCCGGCAAGGTCAGCAATAGTGCGCGAGACTTTCAGGATGCGGTCGTAGGCGCGGGAAGAAAGCCCCAGCCGTTCCATAGCCGTTTTGAGCAGTTCCTTGCCTGCCGCATCAATCCTGCAAAGCTCCTTGACCATCTGTGGCGGCATCATGGCGTTGGAGTAGATAGGTTCGGAGAGCTTCTGCTGCAAAGCCTCAAAACGCGCTGACTGGATTTGCCGGGCTTTGACTACGCGCTGGCGGATCGCGGCACTATGCTCGGTAGGCCGTTCGGAGGTCATCTCATCAAAAGTGACCGGGTTGACTTCTATGTGAATATCAATACGGTCTAAAAGCGGGCCGCTGATCTTACCCAGGTAACGCTGCACGGCAGCCGGAGAGTCGGGATGCCCTTCGCCGGGGTTGTAAAAGTCGCCGGATGGACTGGGGTTCATACTGGCAATAAGCATAAAGCTGGCGGGGAAAGCTACTGTCCCTTTGGCACGGGAGATGGTGACCGACCGTTCCTCCAGCGGCTGGCGCAGCACTTCCAGCACCGTTCTTTTAAATTCAGGAAGTTCGTCCAAAAACAGCACGCCGTTGTGTGCGAGCGAAATCTGACCGGGCTGTGGGATATTGCCGCCGCCGACCAGCGCCGCATCGCTAATCGTGTGGTGCGGCGCACAAAAGGGTCGGTGAGCGATCAGAGCTTTGCCGGCAGAGAGCTTACCGGCTACCGAATGGATTTTGGTGGTTTCCAACGCCTCATGCAGCGTCATAGGCGGCAAAATGGTAGATACGCGGCGCGCCAGCATGGTTTTTCCTGAGCCGGGAGGGCCTACCATGATCACGTTATGGCCGCCCGCAGCAGCGATCTCCAGGGCCCGCTTGATACCTTCCTGTCCTTTGACGTCTGAAAAGTCTACGTCGAAAAAGCTGTTTTCTTCCTGGAAAATATCACGGGTATTCTGCCGGGTCGGTTCGATGGGTGTTTTACCTTCCAGGTAACCGATGGCTTCGCGTATATCGTCTATCCCAATGACCTCTACATTGTTGACAATAGAAGCTTCCGAGGCGTTCTCTTTGGGCAGAATAAATCCTTTGAAGTTGTTTCTTCTGGCTTCGATGGCAATGGGCAACGCTCCTTTGATCGGGCGCAGGCTGCCATCCAGCGAAAGCTCGCCCATGATCATATACTGCTCCAGGGCAGGGCAAAGTATCTGACCGGAAGCTGACAAGATGCCCAGCGCGATGGGCAGATCATAGGCAGAACCCTCCTTGCGAATATCGGCAGGGGCCAGGTTGACCACCGTTTTGATGCGTGGCATACGGTAGCCTGCATATTTGATGGCTGCTTCTACCCGTTTTTCACTTTCCTTCACAGCACTGTCAGGCAAGCCGACGATGAAAAACTTCCTGCCCATTTCTACACTGACTTCTACGGTGACCAGAAAGGCATCAATCCCATAGACGGCACTACCGTAAGTTTTTGCAAGCATAATGATCTTTATTTTTGGAGACCGAAGACCGGATATTATATGTATGAGTGTATAACAAACGGGGGCATCATGCCACGTGTGTTATACACTCATTTTACTTTCTGTAGCAAAGTAAGGAAGAGGGTTTTTTAGAAAGGCATCAAAATGAAAGATAAGGCGTGGATGTAGGAAAAAAAGTAAATCTACAGTACCTGCTCTTCTATCAGCAGGATAAGGATATGGATAATTTTGATATGCACTTCCTGGATACGGTCGGCAAAGCCCTGGTGAGGCACCCTGATCTCTATATCCGCCAGCGGGGCAAGTTGTCCACCGTTTTTGCCTGTCAGCGCAATGACCTGCATTTGCTTCTTTTTGGCTTCCCGGGCAGCTTCCAGTACGTTAGGTGAATTACCGCTGGTGCTGATCGCCAGCAGGGCGTCGCCGGGCTGGCCGAGGGCTTCAACATAACGGGAGTAGATGTAGTCGTATCCGTAGTCATTGCTGACGCAGGTAATATGGCTGGGGTCGGAAATGGCGATGGCAGGCAAGGGGCGGCGGCTCTGGCGGTAGCGGCCGCTCAGTTCTTCGGCAAAGTGCATGGCATCGCAATGCGAGCCGCCATTGCCGCAGGCGATGATCTTATGGTCCTGGCGGATCACGTCTGCCAGCAGCCGGGCGGCTTTTTCTATGCTTGCTACATTGTCCGGCTCGCTTATAAAAGCCTCCAGCACCTGGGCTGCCTGTATTAGCTCAGCCTGTATCACTGACTTCACAGGCGTTCATTGGTATCAGGTTGTTCTTTGGAGCTGTCTTGTCGTGGGGGCGGCGCGGGCCTGTCCAGCGATTTATCGAAAGAATGGATCTCCCGTTCGATCTCGTCGTTACGGCGTTGCATATCGTATACCTGGGCTTTGATCTCGTTTTTTTCCGCTTCTTTACGGGCAATTCTTTTGTAGAAAAGGCTACGTTCAAAAGCACTCAGGAAAAAAAGCAACAGAAAGACGCCCATGCCCGTCAGCGTGATATAGGGAAGGGAATTCTGGTGGTTGTTGATCCAGTTGAGCGTACGGTCAAGGTTCATAGATACGGCTACCACCAGCGCCAGGTAGACGAATACGATAAGGAAAAGGGCAAGTCTGAAAGGTTTCATGATCGGGCAGATTAGGTGAACACACTTTGAAAATTCTGATGGGAAACAGGATCACAAGCGGACTCCGGTCTTCTGTCTCCGGTCTCCCTGCTATTATTTATAACGCTTTTTGTAGGGTAGATGTTAGGAAACCGTCTGCATCTCCGTCAGTTTGGAGTACAAGCCTCTTTGTTCTACCAGGTCTTCGTGGCGGCCACGCTCTATGATGGTGCCGTTTTGTACCACCAGGATCTCGTCGGCGTGCTGGATGGTACTCAGGCGGTGGGCAATGACAATAGAGGTGCGGTTTTGCATCAGGTTTGTCAGCGCTTCCTGCACCAGCTTTTCCGATTCGGAGTCCAGGGCGGAGGTAGCTTCGTCCAAGATGAGGATGGGCGGGTTCTTCAGGATGGCACGGGCAATGCTGAGGCGTTGCCGCTGTCCGCCGGAAAGCTTGGTGCCCCGCTCGCCGATCAGGGTTTCGTATTGCTCCGGGGTGTTCATGATAAAGTCGTGGGCATTAGCAATGGTCGCCGCCCGGACTACATCCTTCTGGCTGGCGTGGGGCATTCCAAAGGCTATATTATTAAAAATAGTATCGTTAAAAAGAATAGATTCCTGGGTAACAATGCCCATCAGCTTGCGCACATCCTCCGCTTTGTATTCCGTCAGTGGGATGCCGTCCAAATAGATCGTGCCGGCATCCGGATCGTAGAAGCGAGGAACCAAGTCGGCCAGCGTGGATTTGCCACCGCCTGAAGGACCAACGATAGCGATGGTTTTGCCCTTGCGGATGGTAAAGCTGATCCGGCGCAGTACCGGTTCTTTTTCATAAGAGAATGAAACCTTATCGAACACAATATCTTTGGTGAATGAGTCCAATGGCTGGGCATGAGGCGGGTCCTGAATGGCGGGCTGGGTGTCTATCGTCTTGAAAATACGCTCGCCGGAAGCCAGTCCGCGCTGTATGCTGCTCAGCGCATTGCTGATGGCTTTGGCAGGAACCAGTATCTGAGAAAAGATAATGATATACGTAATAAACTCACTGGCTGAGAGCGAGGAGTTGTTGTTGAGCACCAGGATACCCCCATAGAGCAAAATGCCTGCAACCACCGATACGCCCAAAAACTCCGACAGGGGCGAAGCCAGTTCCTGCTTTCGTGCCATAGCCACATTCAAACCGGCGTAGCGACCTACCTCTTTGCCAAACTTATCGCCGACAAAAGAGCGGGCGTTAAAAGCCTTCACAATCCGCATACCCGACAGGGTTTCGTCCAGGATATTGACGATACGGCCCAAAGACTCCTGACTTTGTGTGGCTCTCTTCTTGAGCCTTTTGGTCAGCTCGGAGATGATCGTGCCGGAGATGGGCATGATGATGAGCGTAAACAGGGTGAGCTTAAAAGACATGGCAAACAATACCAGGAAGTAACCAATGATGGTAGCAGGCTCTTTGAAAGCCACTTTCAGGGTATTGACCACAGAGCTTTCTACTTCTTGCACATCGTTGGTGATGCGCGACATAATATCTCCTTTGCGCTCATTGGAGAAATATCCTAAATGCAACTGGCTTACCTGGTCAAAAATACGCATCCGCAGCTTGCGGATCACGCTGGCACGGATCTTAGCCAGGGTAATGCCTGAAAAATAACGAAACAGGTTAGCCAGAAAAACCGAGACCACAATGATGAGGCAGACAAAGACCAGTGCCCCCACTTTGCCGCGGGCTGCTATTACCTGCGTAAAATAATAGTCGAACACGCCCCGGATATAATCTATGGAGAGGCTAAAAGCCGGCAGATTTTGTACCTGTTGCCGGGCACCTTCGTCTACCTGGTTGAACAGCACCTCAAAGAGCGGGATGAGCATGGTAAAGTTGATCAGCCCAAACACAATAGAAAGCGTAGCAAAAAGCAGGTATTGGGGAAGATACCGGCGGTAAGGTCTGGCAAAGGAAAGGATTCTCAGGTATGTTTTCATGCAGAGTAATGTGCTGTATTAACAGGGAGCAAAGGTAACACATTAAAAAAACAAAAAATTGCTTTGAAAACGGAGATTTATTCGATAAAATTGCGCCTTTTAAACGGAAGCTGGAAGTCGGAAGATTGAAGTAAAAGCTTCAGTCTTCGGTCTTCCGGCTTTACAACTTCCTATACTATGTTTGACGCTAACGGAACTGAAGGTTTAGAATTGTTCACTTGGATCGTAGGAGCCCTGTTAGGGTTGGTCGCTGCCCTTACTTTTACCCACTTTATGACGGTCAAAAAGGAAGATGACGAAGAGGATGTGGAAGAAGCGGAAAGCCGCCCTACAGAAACCCACTCAGACCAACATATAACTACACGATGATGCGCGCTTTCTGGAGAGTAATTGCCAGCGGCCCCGCCACCATACTGCTGACCATACTGTTGCTGGCTGCGGTTATCCTGGTGTTTTTCACCAACGTTTTCAACTTTGCCTGACGACTTACGGTCAAGGAGCTAACCATTGTTTCTTCCACTGGTCTGCTTCGTACCAGAATGCCGCCCGCAGGTGCCCGCCTTTCATAAGCTGAAGGTATTCTACCTGGTATACTTCGCAGGAGACTATGCAAAAATTTTTAAAGCCTTCCGCCGTATTTTCCTCATTTTGTTCTTTTACGAAATCAGCAGGCAGATTGGAAATATACTGGTCGGCAGGCGTCCCAGGTGCTACCGGCCCGATATAGTCGGCTCTGCCTTTGGGCGGAATAGCGTCCCACACCTGACGGGCTTCTTCCGTCTGATAAACAAGGGTTGCCAGGCTGCTAACCCTAAGCTGCTCTTTGCTGCTATGGTCGTAAAACAGCCAGTTAGCCTGCTGTTTTTGCTGCAAGTCCTGTATCTTCCGGGTACGAAAGTCAGAGTAACAGATCAGTTTTCTTTGCCTTGTATCGGTTTGTCTCAGCACGACAGTGCGCTGATGTATTTGTTTAGCGTCAAAGGTAGCCAGTGCCGGGTAGCGAAAAGGGTGTTCTTTGTCCTGGCTGCCCTGCAACAGCAAGTCCCAGGCGTGGTCTAAAATCTGCTTTAAAGAAGCGTTTTTGTCAATCATAAAATTATTGGTCTGCCGGCCTTCTTACGATGAAGAACACAGGCTCTCTACAACGGCAGGTGGCGTTTGGCGAAGAAAATGAGTGATCTTACTAAAATCCTCGCAGGCTTTGTCTTTCTTTCCCAACTGGTAGTAAGCGTTGCCCCGCATCAGGTACAAATCTTTGTTAAATGGGTTGCGCCGGATCAATTCGTCCAGATACTCAATCGCCTGTTTGTATTGCTTATTTTGGTAATACTGGTTGGATTGAGAAGCATAATAAGCATCATCTTTGAGTTGAATATCAGGGTTTTCGGCTATCAGTATGGCGGCTCTGCCCAGGTAATAAGGTTTTTCAAAGTTTTGCAGAAACTGGTGGTTATTGATCACATAGGTAATAGGCAAAAACAAGGTAAAAGGTTTAGCCCCGCTTACTTTTTTGGCAGGAAGCCACATCCTTTTCGTGTCTTTTAAGGCATTGATGATCTGCGTATCTATACTTTTATGCAGCGACTGCACCATATCGATCCGGTCAATCTTTCCTTCGGGTGAAACAGTAAGGGCTACGATAGCCGTACCTACTACGCCCCTTTGGACGGCCGCAGGAGGATAGTAAAGATTATACTCCAGAAACTCAAAAAAAGCAATAGCGCCCCCTTCAAAACGCTGGCTGGGAAAGTACTCCGCCGTATCGGATGGCAGCGCCTCTTCCAAGTCAGCAGCGATTGCTTTGAAAAACGTTATTCCAAAAAACAGGGTGATGAGATAGTATTTGTACCACATAGGCGTATAGTTTTCTCAGACAGGCAACCGTCAGCAAAGACAAACATACAAGGTGACATTAAGATTAGCAAGCCACGTAGGTTTAAAGCCATGCATGAATCTCTACCAGTCTTTGATGAGAAAAAATGGTTTGGGCAGAAAAGTAAACCCGGTTGCTTATATTTGAGCGGTTAAATAAAGCAAAATCATGCAAAGGAAACTACTATGTCTAACCATGATGTGGGTATGTATTTCGTGTTCTATCAATGAGAACAGAAAAGTGCCTGCATCAGAATTACATGATCAGCTTATGGTTAAAAAGGGAGAAACCATCATCAGGCATCAGGATGGAAGCCCCTTTTTGTGGTTGGGCTGTACCGCATGGGGAATGCCTGAATGGTTAAACCGGGAAGAGGTGGATTTTTACCTGGATGACCGGAAAAGCAAAGGGTTTAATGTTGTGCAGCTATGTTTGTTTTGGGGCAAGCGCCAAGATTATCCAACCACTTTCACCCCCAATGCTAAAAACCCATACGGATATGCGGCATTCCAGGCAGCAAATGATGCAATAGATCCCCTCAGACCTGCCGTGGTGGAAGGTGGTTCTCCCGAAAGTCCTAACGACTATTGGGATCATGTGGATTATTGTATACAGGCCATCAGCAAACGCGGAATGTATGCCGCTATTCTTCCTTTATGGGGCAGACGCTACCTGAATGCTACCCATACAGACCATTCTCACAAGATTTTCACGAAAGACAATATCCGGCAGTATGGTGCATTTCTGGGAGAAAGATATGGGAAGGCTCCCCATATTATTTGGGTAAATGGGGGTGATGTAAAAGCAGATGACGGAGGAGATTTTATGATGGAATACCGGATGCTATCAGAGGGAATTGCACAAGGCGTTACCGGCAAAAATCCAAAGTGGAACCAACCTGATCCGGCCTGGGATCAACTGATGATGACCTATCATCCTGATGGCGCTCCCATGCTCAATTCCTCAGCGTGGTTTCACGATGATATTTGGCTGGATTTTAATATGATAGAGACATTCGTCCATCGTGATTACATCGTAAAGGCCATCCGGCAGGACCTGCACAAGCTGCCGGTTAAGCCAACCGTCATGGGTGAGCCGCATTACGAAGGGAAAATCAGTGGGCATCATGCAGCACCCATTCATATGCGCAGACAAGGCTGGCAGTCTTTTTTTGCCGGGGCCTGTGGGTTCACCTATGGTGGAGCCTTTGATGATGAGGGAAACGGACCCTTATTTAGTCCTGCCAACAACTGGAAACCTTTATTAAAACAAAAAGGCGCTACCCAGATGATTCATCTCCGGTATTTCATGGAAAACCACAACTGGTGGGACTGGAAACCGGCAACAGGAATGATTGCGAACGGAAAGGGTGAAGGTGAACTCGAAAAATTGGTGGTCAAATACGCAGATAAATTAATGATCTATTTTCCTGATAATTCACCTTGTACAATTCAATCTCAGGCAGCTACCTCCTATTCCTGGTTCAACACGGCAACAGGAACCGAAATCAAGGGTGGGCCGGTTACTAATCAAACTTTTCAACCTCCGGCAGGCTGGGAAGACGGGGTGCTTATGCTGGAATAAAAACTCAAGGTGTAGTTTAAAATTTGATGTAAGGAGGATCCTTTGTCAATCATATTGTTTTACAAATTTCATTCTTAGCCATACAGGTTGGTTGCTAAAAACTCGTTGCGGAATTTACCTTTCGGATCGTATTGCTTCAGCAAGGTTTTAAAGTCAGACAGCTTTTCATAGCGGGTCTGTAATGTGGCAGGCGGCAGGGTAAACAACTTGGCCCAGTGTGGACGCACCACATAGGCAGACAGTGCTTTTTCAATCATAGGCAGCACCTTTTTCACCTTGTCCCAGTCCTGTTTCCAGGTGAAGTGAATGGCTACGCTGGGCTGTTGGTAGCAGGGGCTCATCCAGAAATCATCGGCATCAATGGTGCGTATCTCAGAGATCAGCAGATGCGGGGCAATGTGCGCACCCAAACCATTAATAGCCATGAGCGCATCTACTGCCTGCTGCCGGGCCACAAAAAACTCAGACTGCAATTCTTTACCGCTACTGGGCGTAAAGTCCATACGAAAATGAGGCATGCGTTCGTACCAGGGGCCAACGACGCCCATCTGCTCCGTACAGTTCTCCGCAGAGATTTCTACAATAGGATGCAGGTTTCGGTCTGCCCGCCGGGCGCCGTAAAATTCCTCGTCAGGATCGGGCGCATCTGCCTTTTGCTTGAGCCAGACCTGGTTAATATCCTTTCCTTTCCAGTCGGTAAACAAACTGACACTATAACCTGCCGACATGATCTCGTCGAAGTGCGCCTGCATCTGCGCCATGGGTAGGTGCTGAAAAACCCACTGCTTCATCGCAAAGGCAGGCAATACGTCCAGCGTAAGCTTAGTCACCAATCCAAGTCCACCCAGGTGTACCACGGCGCCTTTGAAAACATCTCCATCTTTATCCCGTGCAAGCTTTACCAAATCGCCGTCTGCATTGATAAACTCCATAGCAGCTACTGCCGTAGACAAGTTCCCATTCTCTACACCCGAACCATGCGTAGCCGTAGCGCAGGCTCCGGCAATAGAAATGTGCGGCAGCGACGCCAGGTTGTGCAGTGCATATCCCTGACGATCCAGGTAGGGGCACAGATGTCCGTAGCTGATACCGGCATTGACCGTGACGGTCTTGCTTCCTTCGTCGACAGTCATTGCCTGATCAAACTTGTCCAGGTTGATCTGGTTTGCTGTGCTGTCGGCAATGGCGTTGAAGGAGTGGCGGGAGCCCAGTGCTCGTAGCTTCTTACAATCTTTGATCGTTTGCTGCGCTTTTGCAAGCGTTTTGGGCTGGTAGAGGTGATCGGCGCTGTAGGTAAGGTTACCGGCCCAATTAGTTCGGGGCTGATTTTGTGCGTTGGTCAGGAATGGCGATAACAGCGTTCCTGTCACAAGCAGGGAGGACGTCCTCAAGAAAGTTCGTTTTTTCATAATAGGCGGTGTGTATCAGTACAAGGATAAAAGTAGGGATAGTTTACCATTATCCAATAGGATTTCTTCCCTGGTGCCAGCCTTTAAAATAACCTACTGGCTGCTTTGTACCATCTGCCCGCTCAGACGCACCAGTTCTATTTCTGCCAGCTTGGTGTCGTAAATGGCGTTGATCAGGCGGCTTTCGGCTTCTACGGCGTTTTGCTGCACCTCGCGTAGCTCCAGGTTGTTGGCGCCGCCCAGCCGGTAGCGTTCCAGCGCGATCTGCGTGTTTTCTTTGGCCACTTCCAGGTTGGCCTGCTCCAGCTCTACCAGGACGATGCTGTTGGTATAGGCTTTATAACTTTTCTCCAGCGCAGCCAGCAGCGACTGCCGGGTGCTTTCTATTTGCAGGTCGGCATTCTGCATCTCAATCCTGGCGTTCTGCACCACTCTTTTCCTGTTGAAGCCGTCAAAAATATTCCAGGTGCCGGTGATGCCGTAAAACGGTCCATTCGACCTGCGCGAGATGATAAAGCCTGCCTGGGATTCCAGCGAATTATAACTATAGCCTGCGTTGAGGGAGATTCTTGGGTAGTACTGCGCCTGGAGCCGCTTGGTTTCCAGGTAAGCAATGTTCTGGTTTTGCTGCGCCAGCAATAGGCTTGGGTTGGCGTTGACAACGGCAGCCTGTAAGATTTCTTTGCTCAGTTGCAGGTTGGGATCAATCTTACCGGGTACGTTGAATTCAGTGTCCGGTGGCCTGTTCAGTAGCCGGTTGAGTTCTACTTTGGCATTGTACAAAGCTTCATTCTGCCGGATCAGCGCCGACTTGTCAGCGTTATAGTCTACCTGCGCGGTCAGGTATTCCAGCTTGGAGGCTTTGCCTACTTTATATTTGGCTTCGGCAATATCGAGCCGCTGTTGCGATACCTCCAAAGATTGCTGGAAGACATCCTGCTGTGCTTTTTCCAGCACCACCGTATAATAAGCGTTGCTGATCTCGGCTACCTTGTTTTCTATGACAATCTCGGTGTTCATGGCTTCCGCCTGCTTTAGTTCTCCCAACTGCTGGTAGTTGACAAACATCTGTGCGCCGTCAAAGATCACCCAGTCGACGGAAGCCGAGGCAGCCAGGTTAGAAGACTGCGCATTGCTGACCACCTGATCTCTGCCGTCGACAAAAACCTGGTTGCTGTTCTGGACTTGTTTGGTCAGGGCACCATCTACACCTACCGCAGGCAGAAAGCCCGCATTGCCCAGCGTATGGTTATTTTCAGCAACGCTGCGGTCATTGCGGGCGATACGTATGTCAAAGTTTTGTTCCAACCCTATGCGTATAGATTCTTCCAGCGATAAGGTATCCTGGCTCAAAGAAGGAATGCTGTGTAGTAGCATGACCGCAAATATACAGGCGTATGGTTTCATGTTGATCCGTAACTTCCCTGGCACAGGTCTGTGAGACACAGACCTGGGAGTTGACACAGACCTGGGAATTTCAGGATTTTCTATTTCTCCCCAGGTCTGTGTCTCACAGACCTGAGTGATAACGTTCCACGAACACTTGACAGCCCTGCCCTTTGAAGGGGGGTAGGGGTCACCGTGACGCGGGATGAATCGTACGTACAGAAGATGCATTTTTAAGATTTGCTATTTATGTATATAATTTAAGTGTCCGCATAGACCACAGAATTGGGTAAATGTAGTAAGTAGTTATGACTTGCCATTGCTTTTGTAAGCACCTTGTGCCTTCACCGGCTGTACTCCCCGCGACATATAGGTATAGATGATCGGGATGACAAACAGCGTCAGGATCAGGGAGAACAGCAAGCCGCCAATAATGGCTACGCCCATCGGAATACGGCTGGTAGACGCCGCGCCCAGCGCCAGCGCAATGGGCAAAGCGCCTAAGATGGTCGCCAGGCTGGTCATCAGGATAGGGCGCAGCCGGAGCGTAGCCGCTTCAATGACCGCCTCTACCTTGTTCAAGCCTTCTTCCTTGCGCTGGTTGGCAAACTCCACGATCAGGATACCATTTTTGGTCACAATACCGATCAGCACGATGATACCGATCTGGCTGAAGATGTTGAGCGTATGCCCCAGCAGCCACAAGGTCAGCAGCGCACCAGCCAAGGCCAGCGGTACGGTAAACATGATGATGAGCGGATCAATAAAGCTTTCAAACTGGGCAGCCAGCACCAGGTAGATCAGCACCAGCGCCAACCCGAAGGCAAAATACAAACTGCCCGAACTCTCCTGATAGTCTTTAGACGTACCCGACAATGCCGTAGAGAAAGACTCATCCAGCACCTCACCGGCGATCTCGTCCATTGTGCCAATGGCTTGTCCGATCGTGACGCCCTGCGCAGGAGCCGCCGATACGGTCGCGGCAATATAGCGGTTGTAGCGATAAAGCTGCGGAGAAGTGCTTTGCGTCTCCATCTGCACCAGGTTGTTCAACGTGATCAGTTCCCCCCTATTGTTTCTGACGCTGATCGACTGCAAGTCCAGCGGCTCGTCGCGGTTGACGCGCTGGGCTTCTCCGTTGATCTGGTACTGCTTGCCATCCATGACGAAATAATCAAAGCGTTGTCCGCTGAAAAGTAGCTGTATGGTCTCGGCAATATCCCGCACGGAGACACCCAGCGCACGGGCACGCTCCCGGTCTATGGTGACGGCCAGTTCGGGTTTGTTAAATTTAAGGTCTAAGTCTACCGCCTCAAAGTTGGGGTTTTGCGAAGCCTGCTCCATAAAGGTAGGCAGCACTTCCTTGAGTTTTTCAATGTTAGGCGCCTGTATGACATATTGTACAGGCAGCCCACCTGACCTGCCTACCTCGATGGTTTGTTCCTGTATGACAAAGGAGCGGGCAAAATTCATGTTGCGGGTAATAGCCGTAAGCTGCCGGGCAATTTCCTGCTGCGACCTTTCCCGCTCCGAAGGTTGTTTCAGCGTGACCCGCAGAAAAGAAGTGTTGACTGCCGAGGTAGAACCAAAACCTGGAGAGGTCACAGCGATCAGCGATTCTTTTTCCTGCAACGTATCCACCACATCCAACAGGCTCAGCACATAATCATCCATCAGTTCGTAAGACGTGCCTTCAGGCGCTGTAGAGAAAATTCGTAGCCTGCTTTTGTCTTCCAGCGGCGCCAATTCAGAAGGGATCAAAGAACCGATCAGTACAATGCCACCCAGGGAAACCACCATGACGGCAATGGCGATCCAGCGGCGGCTCATAAAACCGTGGAGTGCCCGGTTGTACCGGTCGGTCATGCTGTCGAAAAACTTTTCGGTCGTCCGGTAAAACCGGCTGGTGCGCTCTTTTTTCCTCAGCAGACGGGAACACATCATGGGCGTCAAAGTCAGGGAGACGAAAGCGGAGATGAGTACCGAACCGGCTACCACGACGCCAAACTCCCTGAAAAGTCTTCCCGTGACACCTTCCAGAAAGATGATGGGTAGGAATACGGCCGCCAGGGTCACGGTGGTG
>JBBSNI010000031.1:0-25081 GCA_038232695.1 Cytophagales bacterium | reverse complement strand
CGCTTCGAATATAAAGGGCTTGCCTGCCTCCTCGTCTGAAACTGACCATTCAAGGTAAACCTCATACTCACCTTTCTTGCTTACTTCCACATCCCATTCCACAAGGTCATCCGACGTAAACCAGCCGTATGCTTTCCACTCAGGCATATATTTAATCTCTGGTCCAATCGCCCGCCCGATCTCTGCGCGCAGGCGAAGCGTTCCATCGCGTTCAGGCCGAACTACCTCAGGATGAACGATGGTATCACCCCTGGGCCCCATCTTCCACAAGGCGAAGCCAGCCTCCATACTTTCCCTGACAGCAGATGGTGGTCGCTGCCCAGTTTGGAGACTATTATTCACCGGGAAGGAAAGCAACAGGAAAAGCAGGGATAAAAGGGGCAGAAAAGAAAAAAAACGGGATGGCTTTCTGCCATAGAAATGGGCAGAACCCCTAACAAATAAAATGTTATGCATATTTCTGTTTTTGGTATGTTTCATAGCTATCAATTTTTCTTAAGGTAAGCTAGTAAATCCGCCATTTCCTGCTGGGTAATTTGCTTTTCCAAACCAGGGGGCATCGCCGACATATTCAGCGCCCGCAAAGACTGAACATCCTGGCGGGCAATAATAACTTCTTCTCCTCCCGGATAGTGCAGGGTGATAGCGGAAGGGGTTTCAGATGAAATGATTCCCTGCTTTACTTCCCCTGTTTTCAGCTCCACTGCCCACAGATCGTAGCCATTGGCAATAGATATACTTGGATCCAGAATATTCACGATGAGATTTTCCGGCAACCAGTTTCTGACAGTGGAGAGATCCGGACCAAAGGCTTTCCCTCCTGCGCCTCCTATCTGATGGCAAGTAGTACAATTTCTTTGAAAAACTGCCTCTCCCTGAACTTTGTCTGCTGTTAAATCAAGAGCAGACTGATACTGCTTAATGATCTCCTGACGTTGACCGTCTTCTTTGGTGAGTAAAAACCGGGCTCGGTTCTTAAGGCTATCAGGTATATCACGCATGAGAATGACACTTCGCGACCAGCCCAAACTGGCCTGCTGTATATTGCCGTCCTCAATGGCATCAAGTAGTAATCTGATACGAGCCAGGTTGAATGGGTAGACCATAAAAGTGTTGAGGGCAGCATCGCGTACTTCCGGAGTAAGCGCCTCCCACTGCTGTAATACATAATGGCTTACGGTGAGATTGGGTATGGCACTGAGCGTTTCTAAGGCTGCCAGTTGAACAGGTAGCGGTTCGTGAGGTACTATTAAATCTTTCAATAAGGAAGCATAAGGCTCAGGATTCTTTAGAGCAAGAAACTCTAGGGCCGTGGCTCTTTGTTCCGCAGGCAAACGCTCGTCGCCTGCCATTTGCCTTGCTTTTTGCATGGCTGCCTTTGTCTGGGTTCCCTCAGGAAGTCCTATCACCTGCAACATATGCAGGGAAGCTTGTCGAAACTGGGCTGAAGGATTTTTCAGAAAAGCTCTTACCAGCAAGCTTCGTTCTGCTTGCAGTTGTGAGGGTAGTGACTTTCTGCTTTTTAGCCCCCGGGCTAATCCTTCCAACACATATGCCTGCCATTCTCCTGCCTTCCCCGATACCCCTGTCGTCGCTCTCTGTAGTAGTTGATGGATTTCTTCCACCCCCTCACTTGTGGCTATCATCGCACTTAAACGCTGCACTAGTGAGCCATAAGCAGCATTATCCGCCTCATACCTCCCCAGCACTGATGCCAATAATCCGGCATTCTGTGATGAGGGTGCACTCAGGGCTGCGATCTGTACCCATGGGTCACTGATATCCTTGAATAGTAGTTGCTGGCGTACCTGAGCAGCCTGTGGTGTGTCTATAAATCCTAAGCTGCAAAGCAACTGATACCTTACTTTTGGGTCTGTATCTCCCTGCAAGCCCAGCATGGCTTCGCTGAGCGAGGGTGACGTCTCTAAGTGCAGTTCTGCCAGCTTAACCGCATTCTTGCGGATACCCGGCTCAGGATCCTGCAAAGCTTGTGTAATTAAATCCGTCGTGAGCGCATGCAGGCCCTCCAAGGTCCACAAGGCATGCAGCCTGCCCAGGGGAGCCGTCGTGTTTTGAGCCATTTTTTTAAGGGCTGGCAGGGCTTGTTTGCTGTTTCTGTCCACCAGCAATCGCTGGGCATTGCGTCGCCACCATATGTTGGGGTCTGCCAATTTCTCTACCAGTTGTGCATCAGTGGCACCGCCTAAAGCCAGTTGCTTGGTCCAGGTGGCAGGTTCTGTTCCGGTTGGGGTGATGCGATAGATCCTCCCCTTATCTGTGCCATTGTAGAGATTTCCCGATTTGACCACTTCTTCTGCCATCCACTCCGGACCTTCAATGATCTGCCGGTAGTAGTCTACCACATAAAGGGCTCCATCAGGGCCAATATACATGTTCACCGGGCGAAACCAGGCATCCGTAGAAGCAAGAAACTCTTTATGGGGATACATGCGACTCGCAGTAAAACTTGCTCCTTTATTTTTCATCAGATCCGCGTGCACCATGTTGCTCACGGGTTCTGTCACGAATATGATACTGTCAAAAACCGGTGGGAAGAGTCCTCCCTCATAGGAGGTGATACTACAGGCAGAAGTAAAAACGCCAACATCGGTAAGCAACTGGTGCTCCGGGTTTTTGGTAATGGGGTATACTTCCGCAGCATCGCCGTGGTCGGAGAGAGATTGGGTGGCGTCGGAGACGAGCAGACCAGGGTTGCGATTGAGATAGGGAGCCGCTATGACTTCCTGATAGATATGGTTGGAATTTTCAACAAGGAAATGGTAGCCCCAGGCATCAAAGGTATGGCCAAACTGGGTACGGCTTGACGACATCTCAAGTTCCTTGCTGTCAGGACGGAAGCGAACGATATGCCCACTGGCATTGTCGGGCAGGCGTGGCCCATCCGGTTTGCCTGGATAATAGATTTCACCCTCATCACTCCCAGGTCCATTGCCCATATAAACCCAATTGTCCAGTCCGAAGACAGGGTTGTTCACATTAGATTCAAGGTCTGTGGAATCAAAGCCGGTAAGCACTATATTTCTGATATCTGCCCGACCGTCGCCGTCTGAGTCTTCCAGGTAAAGCACATGAGGCGGGTCTGTCACCAATACCCCCTTCTTCCAACTTGTGATACCGCTGGGCATGATCAGCGAGTCAGCAAAAACAGTACTCCTATCCATACGCCCATCCCCATTGGTGTCGGTGAGCAGTTTCACGTTTCCGGTACCACTTTTATCAAAAGGATTCCCGTGCATCTCCACCACATACATATGCCCGTTTTCATCTATCTCCATGGCCACCGGGTCGGCGACCAGCGGTTCGCTGGCAACCAATTCAATCTGGAAGCCGGGTACCAGCTCAAAAGTAGTGAGGGCATCTTCAGCTGATTTGCTGAAGGGGGAATCAGACTTCTGCCGGCAACTGACTATCATGACCAGAACAGCACCTAATAGCATAGGGATGCAGCCAATGGGGCAGAGGCTATAGAGAACCATTCTCATACGTAGGATTTAGTATTTAACATTTCATTTATTTTAATAACCCGTGTTCTGCTTCAATACAGAAGCTCCGTCTGTTACATTTAAATCTATCTGAACCTGGGGGATGGGGAATAGTTCATTTTTACCCTTTGTAAATTTAGCTCCTTCCAAATATAAGAAATTGTATCCGGGGATACTGGTTTCATGCTGAATATAGGCATTCAATACATCTGCCATATAGCCGGTACCATTATCATAGCGATGAAGATCAAAGAAGCGATGTCCTTCCATGGCTAACTCCAGCTTTCTTTCAAAGCGAACCGCTTCGCGGGCAAAGTCCTGGCCCTGTTGTGTGAATTGGCCGGTGTAAAGTCCGATCTTATAATTCGCGGCAGGTGTATTGGTAAATCCCTTGGAAGGATCATTATCATCTACATAGGTATACACCCAACCAGCGGGATCAGCCGCACGCGCTCTTATCTGGTTAACATATGCCTCTGCCTGCGCTAAACTTCCCACTTCCACTTCTACCTCTGCTGCCCACAATAGAATATCCGCAAAACGAATCATCACGTAATTGTTAGAAGTAGCCTGGTTTGATGCCCAACCATTGTAGGTATCGCTGGTAGCGGCCTGCTCTGCTTTGTAATAAACATTTTTAATAGGAATATACGGACCCATAGCAGCCTGTGAGACAATCCATATGGCACCTGGCATAATGCCCCAATCCAGATAAGGTATACCTCTTCTTCCCGCTGTATAGTCCAAACGGGGGTCCAGTGTTCCGGTATAGGGCGTAAAGGGACTGGTACTGGCGATGCCCTGGTCATTCGTGATGTCTGAATCGTTCCAGCTATCGAGCAAGGGTAATCCTGTTGCCGGAACAGTTTTAAAGGAGTTGACAAGACTGAAAGACGGTTGGTAAAATCCACAGCAGTTGGCCGGACCTCCACTGGCAAAATTCAAAACATCTCCGGCATTACCGTTTGCCCCGCTCGCATTATCATTTACCGACATCTGAACCGCGAATACTGATTCCGCACTATTCTTTTTTGATGGATTGAAATTATCAGCAAAATTGACCAGCGCATATTTCTGTCCGGAAGCAGTTACTCCATTTGCTATAATATCGGTCAGCAAAGTCTTCGCTTCTGTGAATTTAAGTTGAAACATATACACTTTTGCCAAAAATGCTTTGGCAGCCCAACTGTTTGCCCGCCCGACCTCACTCTTGGTATCTGTTAAGCTGGTAGCAGCAAACTGAAAATCCTCTTCTATTTTCGGCCAGATAGGGGAAGTATTGGATACGTTGTAATTTCCATTGGCAAAACTCACTGTTTCATCTACATAAGGTGCATTCCTCCACAATTTTGCGGCTTCAAGATGAAATACAGCCCTTAAAAAAACCGCTTCTGCTTTGATTTGCACAGCTTCATCCTCAGAGATAGAGCCATCTGTCACCTGCTCCAACACACGAAGCACATCGTTGGCGCGCTGTATACCGGCATAAAGAGCCACCCATTTATCATTAAAATAAGGCTCAATGGGAGTAGCTGTATAATTTTCGATGACCTCCACTCCTACCTGGTCGCCATATTCTGAACCTTTATGTGCATCATCTGATGCCACACCGCCATATACCCAGTTGCTAATGGCCGACTCCCACGGACCCTGATCTGCCTCCGGCCCCCCTACCCCATCCAGCAAAGAATAAGCACCGATTAATAATCCATTCACCCCTGCCTTATTGGCCAGGGTGGTTTCACTCAGGGCACCTATAGCTTCTTTTTCAAGGTAATCATTATTACAGGCATACATCAATATCACCGAGGCTATACAGCTTGAAATGATCAATTTATAATATATTTTTTTCATGGTATGCTATATTTTCAAACATGGATACTATTAAAATATGAGGTTCACCCCAAACAGAAAATTTTTCTGGTTGTTCGGATAATTACCATAGTCTATACCAAAAGCAGCACTCGACTGGCTACCGTCCAGGCTACCGGTCAGTTCCGGATCCAGTCCAGTGTATTGGGTGATCGTAAATAAATTAGCGGCCTGCAGATACACCCTGAACTTGCTAACACCATATCTTTGCAGGACATCTGGATTTATGGTATAGCCCAGTATTAATGATCTCAATTTAAGAAATGAACCATCTTCCATAAAATACGAATTAAAGGCTCCATTCGTGCTGAACGTACTGGCATATTCCGCTACCGGCGTGGTAGCATCCGGATTCTCCGGTGTCCATGCCTTCTTTAACACATTACTTTTTCCTTTCCCTTCGGAGGTACCAAAGAAATTGGTGTAATAGCGTACAAAGTTAATGGCATCATTTCCCTGCGACCCGTAAAATATGCTTGAAAAATCAAATCCTTTGTAGTTGATACCCAGGTTGAGTCCATAGGTAAAGTTAGGGTTAGGATCACCAAAAAAAGTACGATCATCCGGCGTGATTTCATTATCCCCGTTTACATCCCTGTATTTGAAGCGGCCGGGGGCGGCGTCTGTTTGTGGCGGAGATGCAGACACATCAGCTTCATCTCTGAATAAGCCCACCACTTCATAGCCAAAGAACGAACCTACAGGATGATCTACCTGGTTGCGAACAAGGTTACCAATCCGGGAACCGGAAACATCAAAGTATCCGGGATCAGGAATTTTAACCACCAGGTTTTTGTAAGTGGTAATATTGGCACCTACCCTGTACTGTAAATCAGTATTGATACTGCCTCGATACGAAGCGGAGACATCCCATCCCTTATTCTGAATATCCCCTACATTGATGGTAGGAGGCTCGGCACCTCCCGCGGTAGCAGGTAACAGCAGTGGGAATAACAGGCCATTAATCGATTTTTTATACCACTCCACAGAAACATCAAGTTTGTAATCCAGCACGGTGGCATCAAAGCCCACATTTGTGATCACATCTTCCTCCCATCCCGTGTTGGGATTACCGTTTCTTGATTGAAAAAATCCCTGTTGGGTATTCCCTGAGCCGGTTATAGCATAGTATGAGGTGCCAAATCCTGAGTTAAACAAAGTGAAAGCATTAGCCGCACTCACGTTGGTCTGTGAACCCAGGATACCATAACTTCCTCTAAGCTTCAAATCATTTAGAAAAGATATATTGCTCATAAAATCTTCACCAGATACCCTCCACCCCAGTGAAAAAGAAGGAAATAGCCCATATCTTTTGTCAGAGCCAAATACGGAAGACCCATCTCTGCGTATGGTAGCTGCCAGTAAATATTTATCATCATAGGAATAATCCAAACGACTGAAAAGAGAAAACAAGGTGTTTTCATAAGCTCTACTGTAATTGGTGACATTAGAAGTACCATTGTTTAAAACAAGGTAATCAGGATCTGTTGAGAAAAAATTGTTGGCAGCTCCACCCAAAGTCCTTCCCGCATTATTGATCGCTTCAGAACCTGCCAATAGCTGCACAGTATGTTGACCAAATGTATTGCTATAATTTAAAGTATTGGTCCATGTGTAGCTGCTGTTGTATTGCGCATTTTCGTTATAACCATTATCACCGGCATGACCTTCCTTGTCATTGTACCTATTAAAGTTAAAATTATAGTAATAGCGGCTATCCAGCACCCCTCCGAAGCTGGTCCGGGCAGTAAGATGGTTCAGGATATCAACTTCAGCAAATACATTCCCCGTTACATTCCAGAAATTATTCCTGTCATTTCTGGTACGCTCCTGAATAGCTACAGGGTTTGAGGTAGTACCCAAATCAGGTCCCAACCAGGTGCCTCCATAATTCCCTTTGATATCCCGAACAGGAATGATGGGTAGTATTCTATAGGATACTGAAATGGCGTTACCCTCGCTCTGATTACTGAACCCAGGATTTTGCTTATAATATAAATAGGCATTCTGTCCGATCCTGATATTTTTATGCAAGTTAAACTGGGTATTGATTCTGGCAGAATACCGCTTTAAAAATGTTTCTATCAAGGTCCCCTGCTGGTTTAAATATCCTAAGGAAAATAGGTAATTGGATTTATCCGTTCCACCGCTGGCGGTTAGGTTATGGCTCTGCATGGGTGCATTTTTAAAAATCTCATGAAACCAGTCCGTTCCGGCTTTGTTTACCTGCTGAATGAGGTAATCATTATCAGGGTTTGCTGCATCAAAGTTATATTTTGCCGGATCCACCGCCGGATCCCCGGCCATGGCAGTACCCGCGATGCCCGGACCTGCAAAAGTGAAATCAGGAAGGCCATTTGCATATAATACCGTTCCGGGATTCACTTGCTTAAAAAGTGTGGCATAGTCCTGAGAGTTTAATAAATCGAATACGTTGCCCTTGGGAGGAGTCTGAACACCATAATAGGCGTCATAGGATATCGTTGGCGCTCCTGACTTTCCTTTTTTGGTGGTCACCACAATGACACCATTTGACCCCCGAACGCCATAAATAGCCGCGGCACCGGCATCTTTCAAGACCTGCATAGACGCTATGTCATTGATATTAATATCATTCAAGCCGTCCTGTACCTGTACTCCATCTACAATAATAAGCGGCTGTGTATTTCCAAAGGAAGTTACGCCACGAATAAAAATATCATTACGACCACCCGGTGCCCCCGAACTGATCACAGTGACACCCGATACCTGCCCTTGAAGTGCCTGTTCAGCAGAACCTGTTGGAATTGATTTCAGCGCTTCTGTGTTCACCACAGCCACCGAGCCGGTAATATCTTTCTTCTCCTGTGTACTATACCCCACCACCACTATTTCATCTAAGCTTCGAACATCCTCTTCCAAGGCTATATCAATCACTGCCCTTCCATTCACGGCCACCTCCTGTGTGATATAACCTATAGATGAAAATACCAATATGTTATCCTCATCAGGTACATTGAGGCTATACTTGCCATTCACATCCGTGACGGTACCTGTGCTGGTTCCTTTCACCAACACATTGACTCCCGGGAAACCTGGTCCCTCAGAGGAGGTGGTTACCGTACCTGAAACTGTGATAGGAGCAAGGCTGCTATGAGCTAGTAGAAAGCTGTAAAGCCAGCACTGCAACAAAACACCAAACAAGGCGTACCTGGACATGCCCATTGATAGTCGTAGTAATTTACTTTTCATAACTTTATTTGGTTTTAAGTTTTTTTTTAGAATCTATACCGGCAAAATCTGTCGGACATGCAGGTAAAACATGTAGACAGCACTCCCTCCTTTGATGAGCAAATGGTCATGTCTATAGTGGCAAATGATATAACTTGCTATTCTTTATTTTAAAGCCGAGCTGTGTATATAGGGCGATAGCTGCATTCCTTTCATCTTCCGTAAATAAATATATTTCATTCAGGCCCCGCTGCTTACCTCTTTCCAGCATCTCCTGGATCAGGGCTTTACCTATGCCCTTTCCCCGCATTTTTTCATCTACTACAACATCTTCAATCCAGCCTTTAAACCCGGAAACTACTTCATACATGCCCATAGAAGCCATACCCACTATTTTCTGATTTTCTCTGTACACAAGCCATAATACCCTGTCCTGTGCCTTCTTCAGAATAGCTGGTATATCCCCCATTTTTTTGTCGGGAAGTAAAAGCGTGAAAATCGCTTCAATATCTGTGATATCTGTGGAAGTCAGGTCCTGAAGTTGTAACACTGTTACCATAGCTCTGTTGATATTGCATAAAAGATCAACTTACTTTTTATGATCCTGAATGTATCTGGCGACAGTTCCTACCGGTGCAATCCATATTTCATTGGCAGGATCCTGTGCATATTCCAGGAGCTTCTTCAGCATAGCAAGCCGGGTAGTTTGCTGACCGGACTCACCCATCTCATGGCCTGCAAGCACAACCCATTGCCCTGTCTCCTTAGCGTTCTCCAGCAAGGGTAGTATCTCCTCAAAGTCTTTTCCGTCCATCTCCATGCCTGTTAGCTGCGCAAAGTCGCAGAAGGCAGGATCATTGGGTCCTTCATCCAGCCAGCCCCTACCCGTAAAAAACAACGTTGCCACAAGCGGAACATAGCTCTTGGTATCGGTCCCCCTTCCGACGAATGTTTGTCCGCATGGATAGGCAAAAACCTCAGGTTTTACACCCAGCAATTCCTGGATTTCCTGATTCGCTTCTTCCAATTCACTCCGCATCTTTTCAAGGGTGTAATCCTCCAGTGCCTTTTGTCTGGACCAGAGAAAATTGCCCGTGCAGGGATGGTTAAGTGAGTGATTTCCGATTTCATGCCCGTTAGCTGCCGCTTTCTTCCAGCCTTCGAGTCGCTGCTTAACGGCCGAAGGCACCACATAGAAGGTAGCTTTTGTCCCGTACTGGTCAAGCAAGGCTGTTCCCTTATCTACCTGACTCATACGAGCATCGTCAAAACTGAGACTTACGGCAGTTCGTTTCCCTTCAGGCCAGGTGAAGGCCGTAGTAGCCTGCTGAGCCCATGTGGCTTCACTTAAAGACATCATAAATGCAAATATGATGAGACAGGGGAAATGATAAAGTGTTATCAGGTGATTGGGTTTATTACTTGCAGACAACTTATGATTGGTTTCCATAATAAAAAGTTTAGTAAACGTAAACTTTTTGTGCTAACGCTGGCTTTTCATTTCACCTTGAAGATAGCCTACGACCGCCTCAGTAAGATCCTTTGCTGCCGAAGGTGTATAGGGAGAAACTGTGGTTTCGTATCCCCCATGTTCCCATGCTGACGCTGTAGGCAGATAACCCAGCCATCCGTTGCTGTAGCCAAAGTAGAAGGTGTAGGGAAATGGAGAGCGTTCACGTATCTCATTGGAGACTTCACAAAACAGCTCGAGGGGGGCATTCCATATAGCCACATCCTCATTGATTTTTAAGAAACGGACAGGAAGGCGTACCATTTCTGTCCCATTCTTGGCAGTGTTGGTATACTTATCTAAATCCACTGACCACCCCAGTCCGGCTTTTCTGGGCGTTTCCACGGTCAACGAGCCGGCAACCAGGCTTACTGTATCGGTAGTGGATGAAATCTTTTGATTTGCCTCCAGGATCCTGTCTCCCAACAGCACCCGGAATTGTCCTAAATGTCCTGCTTTGGGATTGGGATACACGCTGTAAATGGGAGCCAGATTACCGGCAGCACCATTGATGAACAGCATAGGCACTCCTATCTTTTGCTCCACATACTCAGAGACAATTCCTGGTGCATCGCCGCTGATCTCCAGGTTTTCCCCACCCAATACGGTACCGTGAATGGGATAGTTGGCAATCAGCACCAGCGGGCTTCCATCTTCCTTGTCAATGCGCAGCAGACCAATGCGGCGATCAACGGCTCCATCCGGGTTGAGGCCAAGCGAGGCTTTGCCATCCACATCCACGGCCCGGCGGTTGATGTTGGCCTGTGAGAATCCCCAGCCTACCCCCAGACGGGCCGGGGTAAGCTGCTGCCGAGCTTCCAGAATCCCGTCAATCAATTTTTGTTCCACCAAAGCCGTATAATCCGCATCGACTTCGTGCTGAAAACGATCGCCGAGAAAAACAGCATCCAAACCGGGTGAGCCAACCTCAGGTGCCGAGTGTGTATGCGTAACCGTCCACCAAAGCTGTTCCGGGTTAATGCGATACTGACTGGAAAGCTTGGCGGCTACCCGGTCATACTCCGATGGGGAAATTTCACATATGTCGGATGAGACCAGGAAGAACTGAGTGGTACCATCATCAAAGGCAACAATCCGGTGGAAGATGGGGTCATGCACACCTGTTGATTTACGGGCACCATAACCCAGCAGGTTTTGAGAGTCTTCCGGTGTGATATCCACTTTGATCACGGCAGCCCTAAATCTATAACCTGATGATGAGGTTTGGGCCGATACCTGACCGGAAAATACCAGACAGAACAGGAAAAGAAGGAAAAAAAAAGCAAACGAACCTAACTGTCTTCTGCCAGAAAAACGGGTAGGACAGCCATTAAGTACCCTTTTGACTGAGTTCATGGAATTGGTATCATGCATAGCTTTCAATTTATTTGTATCATTAGTCTTATTCATAAAAATTATTCTACCTGCCGCAGATAAGCCAACAGATCCGACATTTCCTGCTCATTAATTTGGTTTTCCAAACCAACAGGCATCGCAGACATGCCTAGTGCTTTCAATGATTTAATATCCTGACGGGCGATGGTAGTAACTTGCCCGCCCGCATTACGCAGGGTAAGCGCATTAGGCGTTTCTGTCGAAATGATTCCCTGCGCTGACTCTCCGTTTTTCAGCTCCACATCCCACAGATCGTAACCATCTGAAATAGACTGGTTCGGATCCAGAATATTAGCCATGATACCTGCCTGAGGCCAGCTATGAACCGTACCCAGATCGGGACCAAAGGCTACACCCATATTGCCTCTCATTTGATGACAGAGAGCACAATTTTTTTGAAAAATGACTTTGCCTTCTTTGGAATTACCTTCCATATCGAGCGCCGTTTGATATTGCTGGATCACATCTTTACGCTTCTCATCTTTCTTAGTCAGCAGGGCACGGGCTCTATCCCGGAGTTGCTCATTTGACTGTGCCATCAGTCTGACACTTCGTGGCCAACCAATGTTAGCCTGCTGGATCTTACCCGCTTCCACTGCATCCAGCAATGCGCTAATCCGACCTGTGTCCGACATAAAGGTATTGATGGCAGCATCCCGCATTTCCGGCGTCAGGGCCGACCACTGCTTCAGCACATACTGAGTTACAGTCTGGTCAGGTATGGCATCCAGCGTGTGTAAAGCCGCCAGTTGAACGGGTAGTGGTTCGCGAGGATTGATTAGACTTGTTAGCAATGAAGCATAGGGCTTAGGGTTTTGAAGAGCAAGAAAATCAATAGCTTTAGCTCTCTGTGCTTCAGACAAACGCTGGTCGGTCGCCATTTGCCTGGCTTTTTGCATGGCTGCCTGAGTTTGAGTTCCCTCAGGAAGCCCTATCACCTGTAAAATATGCAGAGCACTTTCCCGGACTGCGACAGAGAGATGCTCTAAACTAGTGCGAACCAGTAAACTTCGCCCCGTCCGCAGCTCAGAGGGTAGCGATTTTCTACTTTTAAGCCCTTTGGCTAAACCCTCCAGCACGGGTGCTTGCCAACTTCCTTTCTTCTCCGAAACCGGGGCTGTAGCTTTCTGAAGAAGTTGATGGATTACTTTCGTATCCTGATTGGCTCCAGCCATGGCACTTAAGCGCTGCACAAGGGAGGCATAAGCAGGATTATCCGGCTTAAACTGAGCAAGTACTGCTTCTAATAAACCGGCATTTTGAGATGAGGGCGCACTCAGGGCAGCAATCTGTACCCAGGGGTCACTAATATCTTTAAATAGAAGTTGTTGCCGTGCCTGATTAACTTCTGGTGTATCTATAAAGCCTAACGTACAAAGCAACTGATACCTCACTTTAGGATCCGTGTCTCCTTGCAGCGTGAGCAGCGTGTTTGTCAAATCGGGTGCATCGTCTAAGTGGAGTTCCGCCAACTTAATAGCATTTTTCCGGATACCCGGTTCCTCATCTTGTAAAGCCTGTTTAATTAAGGTTGTTGTTAGCCGATGCATTCCCTCCAAGGTCCAGAGAGCATGCAGCCGACCCAGAGGAGCCGTAGTGTTTTGGGCCATGTTAATTAATGCAGGCACAGCCTGATGTGAATTCCTTGCCACCAGCAGGCGCTGGGCATTTCGGCGCCACCATATGTTGGGGTCAGCCAGTTTCTCTACCAGTTGCCCGTCAGTAGCATCGCCCAGTCCCAATTGCTTTGTCCAGGTGACAGGCTCTGCACCGGATGCACTGATGCGATAAATACGTCCCTTATCTGTGCCATTGTAAAGAGCACCTGACTTAACCACCTCTTCTGCCATCCACTCCGGGTGTTCAATGATCTGCCGGTAGTAGTCTACCACATAAAGAGCTCCATCGGGACCAATATACATGTTCACCGGGCGAAACCAGGAATCAGTAGACGCGAGAAACTCTTTGTTTTCAAGGATGCGGCTGGCTATGAAGCTGGCCCCCTGGGCTTTTATGCGGTCCACATGCACCAGATTACTCACGGGTTCCGCGACAAACGTTACGTTACTATTATAGCCACTGGGAAATGCTCCACCCAGATAGGCAGTGATGCCGCAGGCAGAAGTAATGACACCTATATCAGTCAACAGTTGATTTTCAGGATTTTTAGTGATAGGGAATACTTCCGCAGCATTGGCGTGGTCTGAAATAGACTGGGTGGCGTCGGAAACGAGCAGATCCGGGTTGCGATTGAGATAAGAAGCTGCTATGACCTCCTGATAGATATGATTAGCATTAGATACGAGGAAATGATTACCCCAGGCATCAAAGGTGTGGCCAAACTGGCTTTTACTCGATAACATTTCCAGTGCCTGAGTGTCGGGGCGAAAGCGGGCACTACGGCCATTGGCATTCTGAGGCAGGCGGGGGTTGTCGGGATGATCGGGATAGAAGATATCCTTTCCCGGGTCTCCAAACTCTTCCTGGTAAGTTTTGGTTCCTACCGCACCTTCATGGGCCAGGTATATCCAATTGTCCAGTCCGAGGAGAGGATGGTTGAGGTTGTGTTGAGGATTGGACAAAGCAAATCCGGTAAGCATAATCTTTCGGATGTCGGCCTTCCCGTCCCCGGTAGTATCTTCAAAGTAGATCACATCAGGGGTATCCGTCACCAGTACACCCTGCTTCCAGCGCATGATGCCGTTGGGCAGTATAAGCCCGTCGGCAAACACAGTACTTTTATCCATCCGTCCGTCGCCGTCCGTGTCGGTAAGCAGCTTTATGTTGCCAGTACCGCTTTTATCAAGCGGGTATCCGTGCATTTCCACCACATACATACGTCCGTTTTCATCTATCTCCATAGCTACCGGGTCGGCCACCAGCGGTTCGCTGGCGACTAACTCAATCTTGAATCCAGGCACCAACTCAAAAGTAGAAAGAGCATCTTCAGCTGATTTGCTGAAGGAAGAATCGGACTTTTGCTGGCAACTGGCTGTCAGGGCCAGTAAGCTGTATAGTATTAAGTTAAGATAAGAGAATGAGTGAGGATTTTGGGATTTTATTTTCATTATTAATTTATTGTTTCGAACTACGACATTAGTAGAACTTTTGCAAAAGTGATAAATGGATTTTCAATTAAATAACTATTCAAAAGAGACTGCTAAATAAAAACCGCCCTTTTGGACAAATAAGTGCACCGCAAGGCGGGATTATGGTTAGCGCCGAATATGCTCCAAGGACGATCAATGACCATCGCTCCGCATTTCACCTTCAAGATACCCCAGAACCGCCTCAGTAAGATCCTTACCTGCCGAAGGCGTAAATGGGGAAGAACGTGGTCCGTACCCCCCATGTTCCCACGTTGACTTTGTCGGCAAATAACGCAAATTTCCATTTGTATAACCAAAATAGAATGTATAGGGGAACGGAGAGCGGGATCGGATGTTATTGGAAATTTCACAATACAACTCAAGCGGTGCACTCCAAATTGCCACATCTTCATTGATTTTAAGAAAGCGGACAGGTATCCGAACCATGTTCGTGCCCGTATTTGCGGTACGCGTGTAGTCGCCAAGGTAGGTAGGCCAGCCTAAGCCTGGTTTCCTGGGAGTTTCTACCATCAACGATCCGGAAAATAACTTTACTTCATCAGTTGTTGACAAGATCTTTCGATACCCTTCCAGTATCTTGTCCCCAAGTAAAACACGGAATTGATTTAAATGTCCTGCCTTGGGTGAAGGATACACGCTGTAGATCGGGGCCAGATTCCCCGCAGCGCCATTGATAAAGAGAACTGGTGCGCCGATCTCTTTTTCAACATATTCGGAAACAATGCCGGGTGCGTCTCCGCTGATCTCCAAGCTTTTAGACCCCAATACCGTTCCATGCATAGGATAGTTTGCAATCAAAGCAAGTGGGCTCCCATCTTCCTTATCTATTCGCAATAGTCCTATTCGCCGATCAACAGCCCCATCGGGATTCAAGCCGAGAGATGCTTTGCCATCAATATCTATAGCATCCCGATTGATGTTGGCCTGAGAAAATCCCCAACCAACACCGAGATGGGCAGGAACTAGCTTCTGGCGTGCCTCATTAACCCCTTCAATCAACTTTTGTACTGCAAAGGCAGTATATTCAGAGGCAACTGGTTGTTTATAACGCTCGGGCATAAAAATAGCTGACAAACCAGGTTTACCTATTTCTGGTGCCGAATGGGTATGGGTTACAGACCACCATATATTCTGTGGTTTTATCCCATATTGGCTCTTAAGTTGAGTTGCGACCTCATCATATAGGGAAATATCATACTTTCCTATATCAGAGGAAATTAGGAAAAATTGTGTTCTACCGTCATCAAGAGCAATAATCCGATGGAAAATATGATCGTGAACACCAGAAGATTGCCGGGCACCATAGCCCGCTAAAAATTGGGGGATTTCGGGCGTGATATCCACTTTGACCACAGCAGCACGAAACCCTTGCCCTGATACCTGGGCGGAAAGCAATAGGCAAGGCAAGAAAAGAAGGAGTAAAAAAGCAAAAGAAGTTAATTGCCCTCTACCCGAGAAACAGGAAGGATAGATAAATAATCTTTTGGCTGAACTCATTGCTTTGGTATATTTCATGACCTTCTGGATGGCTGGGTGCGTAATATATCAACTGTATATTTGCACATCATTATCATTACATTCAACTACGTATCAGAGCTTATATAACAGGTCGAGCAGCCCGTTTACAATTGCATCTTCCGCCCCGCTTCTCGCCCGCGTCGATACGACCTCGTAGCCGGGTGTCTTGTATGCTTCGTCGGTTACCAAGTAGCCGCTCGAACCGTTGGTATTCGTGATCATCATCGTTTCGGCGTAGGGGGACTCCTCTTTAAGGCGCATCCCGATCCCCGTTAGAACTTCCCCGGACACTCCCGCGAGTGCAACGTTGTTGATCATCAGCACCGAGAGGCGGATCTCCAGCGAGTCGGCCTCGACGTACTTGTATTCCGTTGCGTATTCGCCACGCTCTTTGCCCGGAACGGTCACGACCTTCTGTGCGCCCCGAAGCTTAGCACCCCGCGTCGTCCACTCGATGCTCTCGGATACGCGGATCACCTCTTCGCCCAGAATCTGCCCCAGCACCGTCAGTGGGCGTATCCGCGAGTCATCGAGATCATCCTGTCCCTGGTAGAGTGGGTTTTGGTCGCCGGCTGCGCCGCTCGTCCAGGCCACTACCACCTCGTCGCCATAGTGCCGCTCGGCAAAGCGTGACGTCGCTCCCGGCAGATCGGCCGTGATGGCGAGATTCCCTCCTCCGCCGACGGTGCCATGCACCGAGTAATTCGCCAGCAGTGCAATAAGCTCCCCGTTGAGGTCCTCGAACTTAACAACATGCACGGTCTTGTCAGAAGGGCCATCGGGGTTCAGACCGATGCGCCACTGGCCGTTGTACGTGCGGGCAGTGCGATTAATGTTGACGTTGGCGTGCCCGCGGCCAACTCCCATACGCGCAGGTTGCAGCGAGGCTTTGGCCGTCTGGACAGCCCGAACGATCTTATCCGCCACGTCCTTTGTATAGGCCCGCAGCCTCTCGTCAGGCTCGTCCACGTTATAGAGCGACGTCGGGGCACCGTGGGTGTGGGTGGCGGCCAGCAGGAGATTATCGGCTTGGATGCCTACTTCCTCCTCGATGCGTGACGAGAGCTCCTCCCACCATAGGTCCCGAATAAACAGCACGTCTCCGATAACGATCGCTGCCTGCGTGTCGCCGTCGTCGAGGACGATTATCCGGTAATAGAGTGAATCGTGGATGCTCGTGAATCCCTCATCTCTACCACCGTAGCCGCTCATCTGAAAGGCAGCATCCGCGGGGGGCGTAATGTTTACGCGGGCGGCACCGACCCTTAACATGCCGATTTCCTGTGCGTTAGCCGTGCCGCTGAGTGCTATAAATAGTGCCGAAATCACCAAAATGAAGGCTCCAAATATTCGTTTCATCCATGTAACGTAAAGTTGTATAGAGTTATACTGTAGAGAGCTTTGAAGTACCCTTTGGCAGGCAGTACTATTTTGTTTAAATTTATTTGTTTAATATAATTCATGTTGAATGATTTATTTTAAAAGAGATTATTAATAGCCGGGATTTTGTGTAATTCCACCTGATCTAACGTCATCATTCGGTATGGGAAGAAGTTCATGTTTACCTGTAACAAAACCCAGAGGCCCCAGTTCCTGGGCTGCTCTCCCCCAGCGAATCAGGTCAGGATAACGAACCCCCTCCAGGGCCAATTCCAGTTGTCTTTCAGTAACAATGGCCTCAAAAAGCGCGTTTCCAGAGGCAGTAATATCAGGGAGCTGCGCCCTTTGACGTACTTTGTTAAGCTCTGTGTGGGCCCTTGCTTCATCTCCCATTCTGTAATACGCCTCGGCCGCCATCAGCAGCACATCTGAGTAACGAATCAAACGCCAGTTGGTAAAATAGTTGTTCGAAAAGCTATCTCCATTCGCATTAGATGTTTCCGTAAGATAATTCCCATATTTTCTCCGAACAATTCCTTCAAAATCATAATAATCTGGATCAGTCCAATCCCCTCCATTTGCCCTAAGATCAGCTACTGACATTAATGTTTGTTTTCTTCTTACTGTATCACCTGCATCAACAAAAGCATCATATAGCTTAGCTTTGGGTTGATTAAAGGCCCATCCTCCACCAGCTAAGGAATCTCCAGGTGCCATTGTATAATATGTGGCTTTTATCCCCATTAATTGAATGTATCTATTACTTTCACGAGCCCTTCCGCTGCCAGACTGATCAGTGTAAGAGACTTCAAAGAGAGATCCTTGTCCAAATTCACCTTCTTTAGAAAAAATAACACCAAAATCAGGTTCAAGGCTATATTGACCTGAATTGATTACTTCATTGAACTGCTCCGCAGCATTACTCCATTTTTCCTGGTACAGGTAAGCTTTACCTAATATGGCCTGAGCAGTTCCTTTAGATATACGAAACTTATCCCCGGCATCATATTCTCCTTTGTATGGAAGTACAGGTATTGCTTCTGTCAGGTCTTTCTCTATCTGGGCATAAACTTCCTCTTTGCTTGCCCGTTTCTGAGTAGAAAATTCATCTGGTGTTAGGTCATTAAGGATAAGCGGCACTTCGCCCCATAGTGAAACGAGATCAAAATAATTATAGGCCCTAAGTGCCTTAGCCTCGGCTATCAAACGCTTGCTCAATTCACTTTCAGGTTGTACTTTATTTATTACCTGATTGGCACGATTGATAGTATAGTAAACACCTCTCCAGACGTTTAAAACAATATCATTCTCTGAATCTAAAGTAAAATTATCCAATGTTCGATATCCCGGCTGGTCACCCTCACCAGAGCCACCTTTATTACTTTCATCAGAGGGCATGGTTTTTAACATATACATACTTGCCCACCCAAAGACATAATCAGACTGCATCATATCATATACTGCCGTTGTAGCTTGTAGCGCATCTGCATCCGTTTTATAAAACTCCTCGGTAGAAAGCTTTCCTGGAATCACCGTATCAAGGAAATCATCTGAACATCCGGTTGCCAAAAACATGGCAAATAGTATCAAACATGACTTTTTTATTATAATATTTTTCATTATTTCTAAAATTAAAAATTAAATGTTAGTCCGACTAGTAATTTTCTAGGAACAGGATATACTCCTCTGTCAATGCCTAAACTATTCTGGTTATTGCTGCCTGCTTCCGGGTCCAGACCCGGATATTTTGTAAAGGTGAAGTAATTGTCAAGTGAAATATAAAAGCGGAGGCTTTTTAACTTTAACCTATTTACAATCTTACTAGATAAAGTATAACCTAATTGGAGCTGTCTTATACGTATGAATGATCCATCAAAAACCATCTGATCACTATTGTATATAAAGGTACTGGTGGTGTTAGGGGCAAACATACTGTTGGTACTTCCAGGTCCGGTCCATCTTTCATTGTAAAAGAATACTGGTTTATTACTAGTAAAAGCGTCATTACGGTTAAAGCCCATTAATATTTCATTCCCCACCTGGCCTTGCGCAAATAACAAGAAGTCAAATCCTTTGTAGCTTAAACTCACACGGCCTCCATAAACAAAATCGGGATGGGGACTACCAATATAAGTATGATCAGATGGGCTTATTAGCCCATCTCCATTTACATCAACTACAATCGGATCGCCAGGCTGTGGAGCATAATCTGTAATGCCATTATCGCCCAGATAACTATTTATTTGCTCCTGTGTCTGAAAGATGCCATCCGTCTTGTATCCACGAAAAAACCAAAGCGGGTATCCCACTTCAAAAGCAGTAGCAGTCCAGCCAGTTCCTACCGAAGCACCACTAATTCTTGGGTAAAGTGGATTCAAATAGGTTGCTTCATTCTTTATGGCTGTACCATTAACTGATATTTCATATTGAAAGGCTCTTTCAAATTGTCTATAACTAAGTTCAAACTCAAACCCACTGTTTCTCACATTACCTCCATTTATCTTAGGTAAAGGAAAACCAGCAAAGTTTGGAGGACTCCCTGGTGTAAGCAAGTCTTTAGTTGTTTTATTAAAATAATCAGCTGTAAAAGTTATTTTATCATTTAAGAGGCTAAGATCAATACCGATATCAAGTTGTTCACTGGTTTCCCATGTCAAATCATAATTGGGCAAATTTGCAGGCTCGGCAGCAATCAGGAATTCGCCATTACTATTCATGTATCTGAGACTTTGTGAGGTAATAGTAGAAGCCCATTGTCCTGAAACGAGGTTCGATAGGTTACCATTTTGTCCCCAGCTTGCACGAATTTTGAAAGAGTTTATCGCATTGGAAGAGAAAAAATTCTCATTAGAAACCACCCAACCTATTGAAACAGAAGGAAATGTTCCCCAGCGATTGTTGGGTGGTAAAAGAGAAGAACCATCACGGCGAATAGTGGCATTTAAAAGGTATTTATTATCGTAATCATAAGAAAGCCTTCCATAATAAGAAGAAAGTTTATCATTTATTTCATATCCGCCAACCCTATCACCAATATCAGGAACAAAATCATGGTAAGCGAATCTATCCTCTTCCCTAAACAGTCCTACGGAAGTGCCATTTAAACTATTATAGGAAGTGTTCATTGCCGATACACCTGCCAGAACGTTAAAACCATGGTTATTAATTGTTTTCTGGTAGGTGGCAAAGTTCTCCCATTGCCAGATAAACGTGTTTGTATAGGTGTCAAAAACATTAGCATCACCAAGGTTACTTTCTTGAGCTGAAAACCAGTAGACCGGATTCCATCCATGTAATTTTTCGAAATTGGCATCAATTCCATAACGGGTAGTAAATTTTAATCCTTCTATAGGCTCAACATCTGCGAAAATATTTCCTACCACTCTATTTTCAATGGTACTGTTATGAGTAATAGCTATTCTGGTAAATGGACTACCCGGTTCATAAATATTTCCGGATGCATCACGTATCAGTGGATAGCCGGCATCAAGGGCCACTTGTACATCTGCGGGTAAATCGCCGGTATAGACCACAGGTGCTATAGGACTCTTTCTCAGTGCATGACTAATTATTCCACTATGCTCAGAGTCTTCATTGATAGCACCCCTGTTAACGTTCGAATAAGATAGTCTGTTACCTACATGTAGCCACGGCTTTATTTGATGATCAGAATTCAGTCTTAACGTATATCTGTTAAATTTAGATTTTTCTCCTCCAACAATTCCCTGTTGCTGAAATACTGATCCACCAACCAGAAAAGAAGACTTTTCTGTACCTCCGCTGAAATTAATTGAGTGGTTTTGCATTGGGGCACTTTCAACTAATTCTTTATACCAGTCTGTTCCCAACCCCGCTGCTGCCACCTCAGAAGGGGTTTCCGTGATGGAAATTTGTGCTTCTTCCAAATAAGATACATATTCCTGGGCATTCATCATCTCCATCTCCCTTCCTGCGGATTGCACACCATACTGACCACTATAAGTAATATTAGTAGTCCCGTTAGTTGTTCCTGTTTTAGTGGTAATTAAGACAACCCCATTAGCTCCCTCCGCTCCGTAAATAGCTGAAGAAGCAGCATCTTTCAGCACCTCAATAGAAGCGATATCATTAGGATTAAGGTATCCAATACCAGTTGTTGAACGCATTCCATCTATTATATAAAGTGGTTCTGAGTTGCCATTTGAACCTGTTCCACGGATTCTTACTTGCACATTGCTGCCAGGAGAACCTGACGCTGGTAAAACATACACACCTGACGTCCTACCCTGGAGAGCTTGCTCTACACGGGACGATGATATAGTGGCCAATTCTTTTTCATCTATAGATGAAATAGCACCTGTTACTAGACTTTTCTTCTGAGTACCGTAACCCACGACCACCACTTCACTCAAACTCTGCACATCCTCCTCCAAAGCAACATCAATCACTGATCTTCCATTTACGGCCACCTCCTGTGTGGTATAACCAATGGACGAAAACACCAATATGTCGTCTTCACTGGGAACATTAATATTATACTTTCCATCCACATCGGTGACAGTACCTGTACTGGTACCTTTCACCACTACATTGACGCCTGGTAAGGACGCTCCATTAGTCTGCTCAGTCACTCTTCCCTGTACGATGAGGGCTACTTTCGCAATTTCTACATGCGCTGTCTTTTCTCCCTTTTCCCTGGGTTTAACATTGATCACCTCATTGTACTGCCGGAACTTTAAATGCGACTGGCGCGAAAAATCCACCAGAATATCAAACAATGACTGATCTTTATAACGCCCGCTGACTTTCCTTTGCGCTACATCACTGATGTTATAGGAAAAGCTAAAGCCTGTGGCTTCTTCTATTTTCCCAAATGCTGAAACGACATCTTCATTGTTGAATTCAAGGGTGGTGTACACTTCTTTTACATTCTTGCCTGCCTGTGCTTTTACTGCTGAGGCAGACAACATGCCGAAGGGCAATGTTTGTAACAGCAGGATAACACTAAAAAAATGTAAGTGCCTGCTAAGTGGTTGTCGTATGAATGTTGACATAAGGGTAGGTTTTAGGTGTGTGAGTGAAATGTTTTTCAATCTTCTGAGTGAAGATGCTGCTAACTGCTATTGTATAGCTTTCTCATAAGGTTAAGTTTTTATGAATAGACAATTTTTACTTCCTCTTTTTCCATGGTAAAATGAAAGTCCATGGTGTAGCCTACAGACCTGAGCACATATTCCAGGCTCTTGTCTTGAAACCTTCCTGTAAAATTCCAGGGTTTGGAGGCTTTACCCTGGGTGCTGATTTTTATGCCATACCAGCGCTCCAGGGTGCTGACTACTTCCTGCTCTTTTGCTCCTTTAAAGAAGATGACACCATCTTTCCAGGCTGTCACTTGTTCTGTGTCAAAGGTAGACTTGAGCAAATGCTTTTTATCCTCAAGGGAAGCCTGTTCTCCTGGCCATAAGATTATCGGGTCTTCTTTCTTACCCGTATGGTCCACACTTACCTGCACTTTGCCTTCTATTAGAGCTATCTCTATGATTTGCTGCTCGTACCGGACATTAAAAGCAGTACCCAAGGCTTCTGTCACTATCGCTCCAGTGTTTACTCTGAAAGGTCGCAAACTATCTTTGACTACTTCAAAAAAGGCTTCTCCTTTGATGTCTATCCGTCTTTCCTCTGCTGTAAAGTGCTCAGGATAACGAACTGTACTGCCTGCATTCAACACTACCTGGGTGCCATCAGGCAAACCAAATCGTGCTTTAGTACCTAATGGGGTTTGCTTGGTAAGATAAACTATCGGCTGAGGCTGCTCTTGATCACGCTGATATGATCCTAAATAAGCAGCCATGCCGAAGCTCAAAACCAGTAAAACAGTAGCGGCAACGCTACCTACGGTTTGATAACCCCACCGCTTATGCTCAGGCGTGTGCGGTGACAAGTTTAATACGGCTGCTGCATGTAGAGGGATTATTTTGGTATACGTTGCCTCTTCAGCCTGCTGTCTTTCCTGCGTATCCTGTGCAATAGATTGCCACAAAGCATCCTCTACCTCACTGTTCCACCCATAGTTGATGCGCGGCATCTTCAGTATCAAAGCCCGGGCTTCTTGTAAGACCTCCTTTTTCTCCGGATGATGCGCTAGCCAGGTTTTCCAGAACAGGTTACGCTCTGCCTCCGGAGAAAGTACCCACTGCCGAAAATGTTTATCCAGTACAAAATCCTCTACGGTAAAACTACTATAACTCATCTGATGTCTTTTTCACTATAACAGTGACAGCGACAGGGGAAAGTTATCCTTTTGAAAAGAAAAAAATTTAAAAAAAGAGGAAGAAAAAAGTGGAGGATAGTAAAAACGCTTCGCCGCGGGAGAGAAAATCTATGAGAAGTTTTCTTAAAGAACTGATCCCTTTCCAGGCCAGCGTATAGACCGATCTGACATTAATTTCCATGATGCGGGCTATTTCCTCATAGCTCAGGGCTTCATCAAAAAGCAGGTGCAATACTTCTCTTTGCCGGGCAGGCAGTTTTTCTATGGCGTTGGCAAGCTTTAGCTGTTGTTCCCTGGAAAGCTGGGCGGAGATCATCCTGCTCTCCTCAGGCAACTCAACCTCCATTGCCGGCAGCCTTTCATAATCTGCCTGGTATATCCAACGCTTCTCTTTGCCATACTGCCGTTGCAATTTATACTTGAAAGCTTTAAACAGATATGTTTTTAAAGACGTAACAGTAGGTAACTTTTGGGGTTGCTTCCACAGGTCTACAAACAGTTCATGCAAGGTATCTTGTACCCATTCTTTTCGTCCATACAGCTTTACGCCAAAATTAAACAAACTTTTACCATAAGTGCGGTAAAGGTATTCCAGTGCCATAGGATTACCTCCCCTGAGTTGATCCCATACTTCCTGCTCATCAGACTCAGTAAAACTTTTCCAACTGTTTGAAGAGAATGACATTCGTATAGATTACTTGTCCCATATGTTACCGACTTTTTATTTTAAAAACAAGTATCTTAATCAGGGAGTTAGCGCTTTCTTATAAACTTATTTATTTTCCGGCTTACACTACTACATAACCTGATCAAACATGAAAAAAGTACTTTTACTGATCTTTCTATGCGCACTGACCCGCCTGTATGCCCAGGAGCTAAGGGCGCCTGCGTATCCTATCATTACCCATGATCCTTATTTTAGCTTATGGTCTTTTGGGGATACCCTGAATGGGTCGCCGGTGAAGCACTGGACAGGAAAAGACCGTCCGCTGATCGGTATCCTTCAGGTGGGCGGTACGCCGTATCAGTTCGTGGGAACCACGCCAAGCCAGTTCAACGAAGTGTTGCCTACGGCTGAGAAGAAAGGCTATGAAGCGCAATACACTGAACAATCGCCTGCTGCGGGTTGGGAAAAGCCCGGGTTTGATGATGCATCGTGGCAGACAGGTATGGCGCCTTTTGGGGATGGCGCCGACAGCAACCCCATGAAGCCGCGTAGTGCCTACACCCGGGAAATCTGGTATCGCCGCACCTTCGATATGGAGCAGCCCGACTTGGTTTTTATATTGTTGAGTTTGAACAAAATGGAGAAGACAGGGCAAAATATGGCACT
>JBBSNI010000030.1:0-25164 GCA_038232695.1 Cytophagales bacterium | reverse complement strand
CAAATTGATAAAAGCACCATACCTGGAATTTAATCATGACAAAACAGGAAAAAACGACATTAATAGACGAGTTGACAGAAAAGCTCAAAAGTACCACCTACTTTTATATTGCTGATACCGGTGGGCTGAGCGTCAAGCAAATCAACGAGTTCAGAGAACTTTGCTACAAAAGCGGTGTTGAGTACAAAGTGGTAAAAAACACCTTGATCCGCAAGGCGCTGGAAGGACTGGACACGGATTATGCTCCTTTTGAAAAGGCACTCAAAGGCACTTCGGGCATTATGTTTTCGCCGGAGGTGAGCAATACGCCGGCAAAGCTCATCAAAGATTTCAGGAAAAAAGATAAAAACCTGACTAAGCCTGCGCTGAAAGCAGCTTCTATAGACTCTGGCCTTTTTGTAGGAGAAGAGCATCTGGATATGCTCAGCACCCTGAAGTCTAAACAAGAGCTCCTGGGCGAGATCGTAGGACTGTTGCAGTCGCCAGCCAAAAATGTGATCTCTGCCCTGCAAAGCGGCAAGCATATCCTGGCAGGTCTGATCAAAACCTTGTCCGAAAAAGAAGAAAAGTAATATTTATAATCAATCGTAAAACCATCCATAAATAAATTGCATTACAATGGCAGATCTGAAAGAATTCGCTGAACAATTGGTCAATCTTAGTGTAAAAGAAGTCAATGAGTTGGCGACCATCCTCAAAGAAGAATACGGTATTGAGCCCGCCGCAGCGGCAGCGCCTATGGCAGCAGCGGCTGCCGGAGGTGGCGACGGTGCCGCCGCAGAAGAAGAAAAAACTTCCTTTGACGTAGTACTGAAAGCACCAGGCGGTGCAAAATTGGCCGTCGTGAAACTTGTTAAGGAACTTACGGGTTTAGGACTAAAGGAAGCGAAAGAGCTTGTCGATAGTGCGCCTAAAGAAGTTAAACAAGGCGTCTCTAAAGATGAGGCTGAATCTTTGAAAAAACAGCTTGAAGAAGCCGGAGCAGAAGCAGAAGTCAAATAATCAAAGGAATATACATAACACCGTCTGTATCAGGCCTGGCAAATAAGTCAGGTCTTTTCCTGTTTGTGCATACTTTTGTCTCTTTTTTCGCTTCCATCCGGCAAAGCACCTTGACCTTTTACCCTTTTTACCCAAGTATTTCACTAAAATCAGAGAACTTTGGCTAACACTAAAAATTCCACCACACAACGAGTTAGTTTCTCCTCTATCAAGACAGTGATCGATTATCCTGACTTTTTAGATATACAACTACGTTCATTTGAAGATTTCTTTCAGATTGACACGCCTGCCGAACAACGAAATGATGAAGGCCTGTATAAAGTTTTTGCCGAGAACTTCCCTATTTCAGACTCCCGGGACAACTTTGTGCTCGAATTCATCGACTATGTGATCGATCCGCCCAAATATTCGGTAGACGAAAGCATAGACCGCGGGCTGACCTATGCCGTCCCTTTGAAGGCAAAGCTAAGGCTTTCCTGCAACGATGCAGACAATGAAGATTTCGAGACCATCGAACAGGAAGTCTTCCTGGGCAATATCCCGTACATGACCCCCAAAGGCTCTTTTGTCATCAACGGCGCCGAGCGGGTGATCGTCTCCCAGTTGCACCGTTCGCCGGGCGTGTTCTTTGCGCAAAGCAAACATACCAACGGTACCAAGCTGTATTCTGCCCGGATCATTCCTTTCAAAGGCTCCTGGATAGAGTTTGCTACCGACGTCAACAACGTCATGTACGCTTACATCGACCGTAAGAAAAAATTTCCGGTGACTACCCTGCTTCGTGCCATTGGGTATGGTTCGGACAAAGACATCCTGGACCTTTTCGGGCTTTCCGAAGAAGTGAAAGCGACCAAAGCCAACCTCAAGAAAATGGTAGGCAGAAGACTGGCCGCCCGGGTGCTGCGTACCTGGACCGAAGACTTTGTAGACGAAGATACCGGCGAGGTAGTCTCTATCGACCGGAACGAAGTGCTGCTGGAGCGCGACTCTATCCTGGAAGAAAAAGATATTGAAACCGTGCTGGAATCAGGTGCCGCGACCGTCATCCTGCACCGCGAAGATGTGAACGTAACGGATTTTTCCATCATCTACAACACGCTTCAGAAAGACAACTCCAACTCGGAGAAGGAAGCCGTAGAGACCATCTACCGTCAGTTGCGTAACACGGAAGCCCCCGACGAGCAAACGGCACGGGATATTATCCAAAGCCTTTTCTTTAGCGACAAGCGTTATGACCTGGGCGAGGTAGGCAGATACCGGATCAACAAAAAGCTGAACCTGGAGATCTCTTCCGACGTACGGGTGCTGACGACCGAGGATATTATCAGAATCGTCAAATACCTGATCGGACTGATCAACTCCCGCGCGGTAGTAGACGATATAGACCACCTGAGCAACCGGAGGGTAAGAACTGTAGGCGAGCAGCTATACGGACAATTTGGCGTAGGATTGGCCAGGATGGCCAGAACGATCAAGGAAAGAATGAACGTGCGCGACAACGAAGAGTTCAAGCCCGTAGACCTGATCAACGCCCGTACCCTGTCTTCCGTGATCAACTCTTTCTTTGGTACCAACCAACTGTCCCAGTTCATGGACCAGACCAACCCCCTGGCTGAGGTAACCCACAAGCGGAGAATGTCTGCCCTGGGACCGGGTGGTTTGTCCAGGGAGCGTGCCGGTTTTGAGGTGCGTGACGTGCACTATACCCACTACGGACGCTTGTGTACCATCGAAACGCCGGAAGGACCGAACATCGGACTGATCTCTTCGCTCTGTGTACATGCCAAAGTTAACCACATGGGCTTTATCGAGACGCCTTACCGCAAAGCAAAGGACGGTAAGGTCAGTATGTCGGAAAATGTTATTTACCTGACCGCCGAAGAAGAAGATACCCATAACATCGCACAGGCCAATGCCCCCCTGAGCGATGACGGTAAATTTATGAACACCACGGTAAAAGCCCGCTACGAAGGCGACTTCCCGGTGGTAGAGCCGGATGCGGTTTCTTATATGGACATCGCACCCAACCAGATCGTATCGGTGGCGGCTTCGCTGATCCCTTTCCTGGAACACGATGACGCCAACCGCGCATTGATGGGCTCTAACATGCAGCGGCAGGCCGTACCTCTGCTCAAGCCCGAGGCACCTATCGTAGGCACCGGCCTGGAAGGCCGCGTAGCCCTGGATTCCAGAGCCTTGATCCCGGCGGAAGAAAACGGCGTCGTAGACTATGTAGACGCCAGCAAGATCGTGATGCGGTATGACCTGACCGACGAGCAAAGACTGGTAAGTTTTGACAATGAACTGGTCACTTATAAGCTCACCAAGTTCAGAAGGACCAACCAGGATACCTGCGTCAACCTGAAGCCTATAGTGCTGAAAGGGCAGAAAGTAAAGAAAGGACAGCCGCTGTGCGAAGGATACGCCACTGAAAACGGAGAACTTGCTCTGGGACGTAACCTGAAAGTCGCTTTTATGCCCTGGCAGGGATATAACTTTGAGGATGCTATCGTCATCTCCGAAAAAGTAGTGCGGGAGGATATTTTCACCTCCCTCCACGTAGAAGAGTTCGAACTGGAAGTCAGGGATACCAAGCGGGGAGAAGAAGAGCTTACTTCCGAAATTCCGAACGTGAGCGAAGAGGCTGTCAAGAACCTTGACGAAAACGGCATCATCCGCGTAGGCGCCGATGTGAAAGAAGGAGACATCCTGATCGGAAAGATTACCCCCAAAGGCGAAACAGACCCGACGCCGGAAGAAAAGCTGTTGCGCGCCATCTTCGGCGACAAAGCAGGCGATGTAAAAGATGCTTCGCTGAAAGCTTCTCCTTCTCTGCGAGGCGTGGTGATCGATACCAAACTGTTCTCCCGTCCGAAGAAAGACAAAGACCTGCGGGCGAAGTCTAAAAAAGAGGTAGAATCACTGAAAGGAAGATACAGAAAAGAACTGCTGGCGATCCGCGGACAAATGATCGGTAAGCTGAGTGGTTTGCTGGAAGGCAAAACTTCCCAGAGCGTCAAGCATAAATTTGGCGACGAGATCATCACCAAAGGCGTGAAGTTCAACCGTCAGAATATTGAGAACAATATTTTTCCGGACAAAAACATCTACCGCGATGAAAGCTCCTACAACGTAGCCGAAGAAGCCAACCTGATCTCAGACCTGGTCATCGACCGTTGGACAACCGACGAACATACCAACAAACTGGTGACTAACCTGGTGAAAAACTACAACCAGACGCGCAACGAGGTCTCTGCCAAGTTCAAGCGCGAACGCTTTACCCTGGAGGTAGGCGATGAACTGCCCGCTGGTATTGTGCAGTTGGCCAAAGTGTATGTCGCCAAAAAGCGCAAGCTCAAAGTAGGCGATAAAATGGCAGGCCGCCACGGTAACAAAGGCGTGGTAGCCAGGATCGTCCGCGACGAAGACATGCCATTTATGGAAGATGGTACGCCGGTAGACATTGTACTCAACCCGCTGGGCGTTCCTTCGCGGATGAACCTGGGTCAGATCTACGAAACGGTGCTGGGCTGGGCCGGGCTGAAGCTGGGTAAAAAATACAGTACCCCTATCTTCGACGGCGCTACCCTGAAAGACGTGTCGGCCGAGCTTCAAAAAGCAGGCTTGCCTCCTTTCGGACGTACCGTACTATACGATGGCCTGACCGGAGAAAAATTTGACCAAAAAGTAACGGTTGGCGTCATTTATATGTTAAAGCTGGGTCACCTGGTAGATGATAAAATGCACGCACGTTCTATCGGTCCGTACTCCCTGATCACGCAGCAGCCCCTGGGCGGTAAAGCGCAGTTTGGCGGACAGCGTTTCGGAGAGATGGAAGTATGGGCGCTGGAAGCCTTCGGTGCCTCGCACGTGTTGCAGGAAATCCTGACAGTGAAGTCCGACGACGTGGTGGGCAGAGCGAAAGCCTACGAAGCCATTGTCAAAGGAGAGAACCTGCCCAAGCCGAACATACCGGAGTCCTTCAACGTGCTGGTACACGAACTGAGAGGACTGGCATTAGAGATCACTTTAGATTAAAACATCCCTGAAAAAGATAGGCCCTGCTTCAATAGCAAGGTGTATCTTTTTCTTCACCATTGATATAAACTTTCTCATATGGCATTCAGAAAAAATAAGAAACTCAACAATGATTTCTCCAAAGTCACCATCAGCCTGGCTTCTCCCGAATCTATCCTGGAGAGCTCGCATGGGGAAGTGACACAGCCCGAGACCATCAACTATCGTACGTACAAGCCCGAAATGGGCGGCTTGTTCTGCGAGCGTATCTTCGGACCTGTCAAAGACTGGGAGTGTCATTGTGGTAAATACAAAAGAATCCGTTACAAAGGCATTATCTGCGACCGCTGCGGCGTGGAAGTGACCGAGAAAAAAGTACGCCGCGAGCGTATGGGTCATATCGAACTCGTCGTGCCGGTAGCGCATATCTGGTACTTTAGGTCTTTGCCCAACAAGATCGGCTATCTGTTAGGCTTGCCTACCAAAAAGCTGGACCAGATCATCTACTATGAGCGATATGCAGTGATCCAGCCGGGCGTCAAAGCCGAAGACGGCATAAGCTACCTGGACTTCCTGCCCGAAGATGAATACTTAGACATTATCGACAAACTGCCGGCCGACAACCAGAAGCTTGACGATACAGACCCTAATAAATTCATCGCAAAAATGGGCGCCGAATCGCTCGAAATGCTGCTGGCTCGTCTGGACTTAGACGACCTGTCTTACAGCCTGCGCCACCAGGCTGCTACGGATACTTCTCAGCAAAGAAAAGCGGAGGCTTTGAAAAGGCTTAAAGTAGTTGAATCTTTCAGAGACGCCCGTACCCGCATTGAGAACCGTCCGGAGTGGATGATCATCAAGATGGTGCCGGTCATTCCACCGGAGTTGCGTCCGCTCGTACCTTTGGATGGCGGCCGCTTCGCTACCTCCGACCTGAACGACCTGTACCGCCGGGTGATCATCCGTAACAACCGTCTGAAAAGACTCATCGATATCAAAGCGCCGGAGGTGATTCTTCGAAACGAAAAGCGGATGCTACAGGAAGCTGTCGACTCCCTGTTCGATAACTCACGGAAAGTAAACGCCGTGCGCTCCGATGGTAACCGTGCGCTGAAATCTTTGAGCGATATGCTGAAAGGGAAGCAGGGACGTTTCCGCCAGAACTTATTAGGAAAAAGGGTCGACTATTCCGGTCGTTCGGTCATCGTGGTAGGTCCCGAGCTGAAAATGCATGAATGTGGACTGCCTAAAGATATGGCTGCCGAACTGTTCAAGCCCTTTATCATCAGGAAACTGATCGAAAGAGGTATTGTCAAAACCGTAAAGTCAGCCAAGAAGATCGTAGACCGCAAAGACCCGGTGGTGTGGGACATTTTGGAAAACGTGCTGAAAGGACATCCGGTCATGCTCAACCGCGCGCCTACGCTGCACCGGCTGGGGATACAGGCGTTCCAGCCCAAACTGATCGAGGGCAAAGCCATACAGCTTCATCCGCTGGTATGTACCGCCTTCAACGCTGACTTCGACGGTGACCAGATGGCCGTACACGTGCCGCTGGGGCATGAAGCCATCCTGGAAGCCTCCCTGCTGATGCTTTCTTCGCACAACATCCTGAACCCTGCCAACGGTGCGCCAATCACGGTACCTTCGCAGGACATGGTACTTGGGCTGTATTACGTCACCAAAGGCAAAAGAAGCACACCGGAAGAACTTGTAAAAGGCGAAGGACTTATCTTTTACAGCCCCGAAGAAGTGATCATGGGTGTAAACGAAGGCAAAGTTTCCAAACATGCCTACATCAAGGTGAGAACCAAAGTGCGTAATGAGGACAACGAACTGGTAGAGCAGATGGTAGAAACTGTCGCCGGTCGTGTGATCTTCAACCAACTGGTGCCCGAAGAAGTAGGATATGTCAATGAACTGCTGACCAAGAAGAAACTACAGCAGATCATTGCGCTGGTGTTCAAGATCACCGGCATGTCGCGTACCGCCCAGTTCCTGGACGATATTAAAACCCTGGGTTTCCAGGCTGCCTACAAAGGAGGCTTGTCTATCGGACTGGACGATATTGTGGTGCCTAACGAGAAGGACGAACTGGTAGCGCAGGCCAAAGAAGAAGTAGAGACGGTAAAAAACAACTACTACATGGGGTTGATTACCGACAACGAACGCTACAACCAGGTCATCGACATCTGGACGCGGGTGAACTCTCAGATCACCAACGCGCTCATGAAGAAGATGGAAGAAGACGAGCAGGGCTTCAACGCCATTTATATGATGATGCACTCCGGTGCCAGAGGCTCCCGCGAGCAGATCAGGCAGTTGGGCGGTATGCGCGGTCTGATGGCTAAGCCGCAGAAAAACCTGCAAGGCTCTGTTGGCGAGATCATTGAGAACCCTATTCTTTCTAACTTTAAAGAAGGGCTGGACGTGATAGAGTACTTTATCTCTACTCACGGTGCCAGAAAAGGTCTGGCAGACACCGCCCTGAAAACAGCCGATGCCGGTTATCTGACCAGAAGGCTGGTAGACGTAGCCCAGGATGTAGTCGTGCGCGAAGTAGACTGCGGTACGGTCAGAGGTTTGCTCGTCACTGCACTGAAAGATAATGAAGAGATCGTAGAGCCGCTGTCAGAGCGTGTGCTCGGCCGTGTACCGGTCTACGATGTGTTTGACCCAATTTCAGAGGAGATCATTGTGTCTTCCGGTCAGGAGATCACAGAGGAGATCGCGGCAAGGATAGACAACAGCGGGGTAGAAGAAATGGAAATCCGTTCGCCGCTGACCTGCGAAACCCGCAACGGTATCTGCTCTTCCTGCTACGGACGCAACCTGGCATCCGGGAAGATCGTGCAGAATGGTGAAGCCATCGGTGTCATTGCTGCCCAGTCTATTGGTGAACCAGGCACACAGTTGACCTTGCGTACTTTCCACGTGGGAGGTACCGCGTCTAACATTGCCGTAGAAGCCACCATCCGCTCCAAGTTTGAAGGCGTGATTGAGTTTGAAGAACTTCGCTCTATCACCACCACCAACGACGAGGGAGAAAAGCAGGAAGTGGTCATGGGACGTTCCGGCGAACTCAAGATCGTGGATGCCAAATCAGGTAAGGTGCTTTCTACCAACAACGTCCCTTATGGTTCGTTCCTAAGAGTAAAAGAGGGCGACAAAGTGGCCAAAAACCAGGAGCTTTGCTACTGGGATCCGTACAACGCTGTGATCTTATCTGAATACGATGGTGCCATTAACTTTGAATCTATAGAGCAGGGCATCACCTACAAGGAAGAATACGATGAGCAGACCGGCCACCGGGAGAAGGTCATTACGGAAACAAAAGACAAGACCAAAAACCCGGCGATCCTGGTCAATCCAACCAAAAAAGACGTGGATACCAGGGAGTACAACATTCCGGTAGGCGCTCACTTAGCCGTGGAGAAAGGACAGAAGGTAAAAGCCGGACAGGTCATTGCCAAAATCCCGCGGATGATGAGCAAGTCGCGCGATATTACCGGTGGTCTGCCCAGGGTGACGGAACTGTTTGAAGCCCGGAACCCATCGAACCCGGCGATTGTCAGTGAGATCAACGGCGTAGTGTCTTACGGAGGCATCAAGCGTGGTAACCGCGAGATATTCATCGAGTCTAAAGACGGGGTGAAGAAGCGTTATTTAGTGCCGCTGGCCAAGCATATCCTGGTACAAGACAATGACTTTGTGAAGGCAGGAATGCCGCTTTCTGACGGAGCCATCACACCTTCCGATATTCTGGCCATCAAAGGTCCTACTGCTGTGCAGGAATACCTGGTGAACGAGATACAAGAAGTGTACCGCCTGCAAGGGGTGAAGATCAACGACAAACACATTGAGGTGATCGTCAGCCAGATGATGCAGAAGGTAGAGATTGTAGACGCCGGAGACACCAACTTCCTGATCAACCAGGTGGTAGACAAGTTTGCTTTCCGGGAAGAGAACGACCTGGTGATGGACAAGAAAGTGGTGATGGATGCCGGAGAATCTACCACGCTCAAGCCTGGTATGATCATCAGCGGGCGGCAGCTACGCGATGAGAACTCCAAGCTCAAAAGGCAGGATATGAAGATTGTTGAGGTACGCGATGCGCAGCCCGCCGTGGCCGGACCTACCCTGCAAGGCATTACGCAGGCGTCGCTGGGTACGGAGAGCTTTATCTCGGCAGCTTCTTTCCAGGAGACCACCAAAGTATTGAGCGAAGCGGCCATCCGCGGCAAAGCCGACGGCCTGAACGGTTTGAAAGAAAACGTGATCGTTGGTCACCTGATCCCTGCCGGTACCGGTCAGCGGGAGTATAGCCGTATCATCGTAGGTTCTAAAGAAGAGTATGAAGCCCTGAAAGCTTCCCGCGAAGGAAGAAAAGAAGAAACCAGAAAAACTTTAGAAACCAACCCCTGATACTGATGGCAGAAGACAAAGAAGAAGACAAAGGCAACAGGAGAAACCAGATCAACATAGAGCTTTCCGAAGAGATTGCGGAAGGTGAATATGCCAACCTGGCCACCATTGCCCACTCTAACAGCGAGTTTGTCATCGACTTTATCCGGTTGATGCCAGGTACGCCCAAAGCCAGGGTCAAGTCAAGGATTATCATCACGCCGGAACATGCCAAACGCCTGCTCTACGCGCTCAGTGATAACATTGATAAATTTGAGGAAGCCTTTGGTCCCATCAAACAAACCGATGGGACCCCCCGCTTCCCCATCAACTTTGGCGGCGCGATGGGAGAGGCATAATATAGCATGAAGGGACGAGGAATGCTAAGCTATCAAAGGTCAACTATTTGATCGCATGGCACCTTGTCCCTTCATTTTTTATACCTAATACTTCATGGGTTCACCTCTACTACAAGTTTGCCCTGGGCCTGGTTGCCCTCCATATATTCATGTGCTTTTCCTACTTCGTCTAATTGAAAAATAGTATCAATGTTCAATGATATAATTCCTTTTTCAACATCTTCTATAAAGTTCTGAAGAAGTTCTTTTGATATATTGTTAGCTTCGCCCGAGTAGATAGTTAATTTTGCAAGGGATGGAATATCATCCATCGGTGTAAACCTGTCCATTGTCCATTCATTGCCCAGAATGCCGGTTATGCAAACCGTACCTTTGTATCCGATGCATTGTAAAGAATCTTTCAGAGTGCGTGTGCCTATGAGTTCTAATACTTTATTGATACCTTCGGGATAAAATTTACGAAGCTTTTTTGCAATGGATCCGTCATCAATCAATATGTGATCGGCTCCGTTCTCTTTCAAATACTTTTCCTTGGATGGATTTCTCGTAGTAGCAATCACCATAGCTCCCATGGCTTTTGCCATCTGGCAGACCAACATGCCGACTGATGATGTCCCTCCCCTTATTAAAAGGGTTTCTCCAGCCTGTAGCTCCAAGGCTTGGTTGAGTGAACCCGATACCGTCTGAAACATTTCAGGAATCGCTCCAAGCTTACTCCAGGGTAGGTCACTTTGAAAAGGTAGCACGATTTCCAAGGGCACCAAACAAAACTCGGCATACCCCCCATCAAAAAATCTTCCCATGCCACCCATCATAGCCGCTACTTGCTGTCCTTTCGGGTATGTGCCGGATGGATCGTCTTCTGCAATTCCAACACATTCAATTCCTTGAATTCTCGGAAATTCTACTCCTGGCGAATCCCCTCTTCGTGTATATAGCTCAGAACGATTCAACCCAAAAGCTTTTACACGAATAAGGAGCCATCCTGATTTAGGTTCCGGTTGCGGTACTTCCTTGATTTTGATGACGGCAGGATTTCCTGCCTGTGTTGTTATAGCGGCTTTCATTGTTTATTTACTTTCCCTAAATTTTTAGATGTAACCCTCTTATTTCGCTACGCCATCTCCCAGCCCTTACGAACAGGCTCGCGGATAAATTCGTCTGCCGCGGGTAGCCCTTTGGCTTTCATGTTTTCGGCATCCCAATGGATTATTTGCCCGCCAAGGCGCAGAGAGAGTACGCCCAGCAGGGTGATCTCGGTCAGGCGAGCTCCATAATCGAAGTTGGCGCTGGCGGCTGGTCCGCCTTTGATGGCGTCTACCCAGTCGCGGAAGTGTCCTTTGGAGCGTGCTAAGGTAGGTTCGGGTGGCGTGAAGGAAGTGCGCAGGCTTTCGGGATATATAACAGGCGTACGTTCGGTGCCCTCACACAGTATGAGTCCTTTGTCTCCTACAAACATCATCCCCCGGCGCGAAAAATGGACATCTTCCGGCAACAACTCATGGCGGGGCGGGCGCAGACCTCCGGAATACCAGGTTAGCTTGAGCGGCTGCTGCTCGCCGCGGGCGGCAAATGCATAATAGCCTATCTCCCCGTAAGGGGCAATGTCGGTATCGCTGTAGCCTGCGGGAAGTACCTCTACAGTTTCCGGAGCAGACAGGTTAAAAGCCCAGGTGGCGGCGTCCATATCATGGCAGCCGAAATCGCCTAAGGCGCCGCAGCCGAACGTCCAGAAATCTCGCCAGGTGACGGGCGCATAGGCTTCGTGGAAGGGACGTGGCGCGCGCGGTCCCAGCCAAAGGTCCCAGTCCAAGCCTTCGGGCTTGGGAGATTTGCCTTGGGGCAGGCCCTGCAAGTCTGGGTTCCAGCGTGAGGCGGGCACCCAGGCGTGCGCCTCCCGTACTTTGCCGATGGCGCCTGCGCGCAGGTATTCTACTGTCTGGCGGATGCCTTCGGTGCTGTGACCGCTGTTGCCCATCTGCGTAGCCAGTCCGGTTTCTTTGGCTACGTGCTGCACCTGCCGGGCTTCCCAGATATTGTGGGTCAGCGGCTTCTCGCAATAGACGTGTTTGCCGGCACGCATCGCCAGCAAAGATATATAGGCATGGGTATGGTCTGGCGTGGAGCATACAATGGCATCCAGCGCAGACTCTTTCTCCAGCATCCGGCGAAAGTCCAGGTACTCTGCTACTTTATAGGCAGGTGTTTTGGCCGTGTAATGCTCTTGGAGCATTTTCTTGACCGGCCCGCGTCCGGCTTCCGACTTATAGTAGAATTCTGCCAGGTTCCAATAGTTAGCCGGGTCGGCCATAGCCACGATCCGCACATCGTCGAAGGGCAAAAACTCCCCTGCATTCTGCCTGCCTTTGCCGCCTACACCGACTATGCCCAGGTTGACCGTATCGCTGGGGGCAACAAAGCCGCGTCCGCCCAACACATGGCGGGGCACGATCATAAAACCTGCCGCGGATAAGGCGGTTCCTTTGATAAAATCTCTGCGGGATACTTCTTTATTTTTCATGATTGAAGAACTGAAGGGTTGAAGAACTGAAGAAGGACTCATATTGCTTTTTGAAGTAATAGAACAATACTTGTATTGAACAGTAAGAGCAAGCTATCCAAAAATTATTACAGAACCAATACATATCGCCCCATCAATCATTCAGTTCTTCAACTCTTCAGTTCCTCAGTCCTTCAGTTCGTACCATTCTATAACATTCAAAGGTTTTCTCCTTCCTCTGAAGGCTTCCGGGGCATAGTTGGCTGCCAGGTAATCTAAAATGACAGCTTCGCTTTCTCCCAAGTCCCACAGCCCTTGGGTTTGTTGCATCCAGACGATCTTTTCGTGCCAGCCTTCGCGGGTAAAGCGGTTTTGCAAGATCAGGTCGCTGGAGTGGCAGGCTGTGCAGGTAGTTTTTACGACTGCCAAACCTTCGCCTGCCAGCAGTCCGGTCTGCATATCTTTGCCGTCTGCTATCTGCGGCCCGGCGGGAGCGGCTGGCGGCGCTGTTGTTTGTGAATGGGTGGCTGCTGACTGAGGTGGCGCGGCCTTTGGTTGGGTAGAAGCTATAGGCCCGGCAATGTCTGCCGTTAACCCGTAAGCCAGCAATATGATGCCTGCGATCAGTAGCACGACAATACCTGCCAGCGCTTTGGTGATATTGATCAGGCTATGAATAACGTGTGTTTGTTTCTGTTTATCAGGTGGTTGAGGCATAGCAGATCATGTTTCATTTACCTTAACGGCAATCCGGTGGCAGGCATTGTTCAGGTAGCCTTTGGGGTTCCAGCTTGGAATGACCATAGGTTGGGCTACCCCCTCACTATCTGTAGCTTTTGCCCATATTTCGTAGTAGCCTGCCAGCGGGAAACTCACTGCTGCCGACCAGGGCTGCCAGGCCAGACGGTTGGAAGGTTTCTTCAATGCGCAAGCTTGCCAGGTAGCGCCAAAGTCGGTAGAGATTTCCACTTTAGAAACTTCGCGCTCTCCTGCCCAGGCATGACCGCGGACTGCTAGCTTTTTGGGCAGCGCAAACATAGCCCCCGATTTAGGATAAGTAATGAGCGACTTGACAGGCATAGACTCTATGATCACCATATCTTCTTCCGGCACATCCGCACCGGGTGCTACGGGATGCCTGGGCACACGGTAGGAGTCGCCCAGCATCTTTTCACCATCGTGTACCTGGTTGCGCACCACGATCTTGTGCAGCCACTTGCCGGAGGTAGAAGCGGGCCAGCCGCCGCACACCAGCCGCAGCGGATAGCCATGCGCCAGGGGAATATCCTCCCGGTTCATCGCCCAGGCGATCAGGGTTTCGTCTTGCATGGCCTTTGACATAGGCACGCCGCGCGAGATCGGCACCTTTTGCGGGTCGCCGCTGAGGTGTTTGTCTTTGCCGTAGTAGCCGATGTAGACGGCATCGTCTTTGATGCCTACATCTTCGAGCACATCGCGCAGGCGGGCGCCGGTCCAGCGGGCACAGGATACGGCGCCTTCTTCCCACTGGTTGCCCGAAGCAGGCGGATAGAAACCGGCGCGTCCGTTGCCCCCACACTCGAGCACCAACTGGTAGGTGTAGGGTCTAAACCGTTTCTTGAACTCATCCAGACGGTAAGTTTTTTCTGCTTTCACCGATTCCCCGCCGAAGGTCAGCGTCCAGTTGGCAGGATCAAGATTGTCGGGGATGAGTCCATTGTTGCGGACGAACATATTAGGAAAGCTTGTGACAGCCTCATCGAGCAGGTGAGGGGGCGCTTCTATGTTCCAGGGCTTATCGTTGCGGATGATCATCGCCTGGCTCTTGCCTTCCAGCGGATTATCCTGCACCGTAAAAGCCAGGGGTACATAGCCGGGCGGTAGATGATCGGCATAAACGATGTTGGTTCCTAATGCGGCTGTCATGGCAGACAATACGCTTTTCTTCAAAAACGAGCGGCGGTTCCATAAGGGACCCTGTATGAGTGTGGAGTTGTTTGATGCGGACATGGTTGAAGGACTGAGGGACTGAAGAATTGATTAAGTATCAAGAATTTACTTCTTCATCTCTTTCTCTACTTGTTTTACATAGTCTACAGAGACTTTTGCCAGCGAGGCAATCTTCTCCACACTGAAAGTCCCATCTTTAAGCATTTCTATGATCACTTCTTTTTTTCCTTTGGCTTCTCCTTTTGCTTCTCCTCTTGCTTCTCCCTTCTCAATACCTTTCTCTATACCTTTCTCTATACCTTTCTCTAACCCTTCCTGGTAGAGATAGTCTTTGGTGATGTCATAGGTGAGTCCCATATGCTGTATCTGTTTGTTGGTCTGTTTGGCTAAGTTACGTAAGCGGGCTAAGACTGCCAACTGCCGGATGTACTTTCTCAACACAATTTCTTCTTCTCCTATTCCTTTTAGTTTGCTTAGTATCTGCCGGATCACTTCCACCGGCTTTTGTCCTTGGAAGTCGCTCAGGATAGCCAGTATGATCTCTTCGGGCACTTGGGAAGCCAGCAAGCTTTCAAAAGAGTAGTCTCTTAAACTTTTGAGGGTAAAGCCTGTGAAGACTTCTTCTTCTGGCAGTTGTGTATGCATCTTAGAGGCTTTCTTTCCTAAGTAGATGACAAACTGTTTGACAGGGAGCGCATACTTTCTTCGCAGCAGGCTGTAGTATTCTTGCATACGGTAAACCATACCTTCCTCATCAGCCGATTGAAACTCCAAGTGCAGGATGAATCTTTCTGCTGTATCTGTTTCTACAATGCGGATGAAGTCAGGTTCTTTTTCTATGGTAGTCTGCAGTTTGTCTTTGAGTTCTTCGGTTTTGATGATGCGGATACCCAAATACTTCTCACTCAGGGGGAGAAACAGGGCAGCGATGTTTTCTTTGAGTATCTTGTCGTAGTCTTTGGCCAATGATTCCTTCGTTTGTTATCTCAGATAGTAAATAACGCCTTACCCCGGCAATATAACCCTGTACCGCCAACCGGACAAACCCATTCCTAATATTACATGCCACAAGTCCGACAGGAAGCACCCTGTCCGAAGTGCCTCAGCGACACTGTTACACCTCGTGCCAGTATCTCCACAGTGCCTCGACTACACCGCTACACCCCGAAGTAGTGTAGTAACGGTACCTCATCATGATCGCTTCGGGGTGTAGCAGCCTATCTGCATAGCCTCGACATGACTGCTCCGGGGTGTAGGGGTGTATCCGGTGTAATGTTTGTACACCGCTCCGTCTGTATATGTAAGGTCTATGTAATGTAGGTAAACTCCCCCGCATAGGGTAAAGCAGCCGCTCTCCTATTTTTAGGGTGCTTTCGGGCTAAGAAGTCTATTTTCGCTACTTTGGCAGGATATATTACAGGCGTAAGTACTGTGCTACAAAGCGCAGGGATGGTATATAAGCCTCAAGCTGTCAGGCTCTTTTTGTGCAGCAGGGTTGGTAAAAGGTACAGAGGCTTAGGTAGCAGGGTACTACAGGTCAATGACCGCTTATCTTTTCTTTTACTGTCTTCACAAAATCTTCAGATAAAAAAAAGGGCAGTCTTTCTTGAAGACTACCCTTTTCATATATATTATAAATGAGGAGGGTGCATTACATCATGCCGCCCATGCCGCCCATGCCGCCGCCTGGCATTCCACCGCCGCCGGCTTTTTCTTCTTCGGGCTCGTCAGCGATGACACACTCGGTGGTCAACAGCAGCGAGGCGATAGAAGCGGCGTTTTCCAGTGCCAGACGGGTTACCTTCGTCGGGTCAATGACGCCTGCCTGGAACAGGTTCTCAAACTTGTCGGTACGGGCGTTGTATCCGTAGTCGTCTTTCTCGTCTTTTATTTTCTGTATGACTACGGAGCCTTCCAGACCGGCGTTTTCTACGATTACTCTCAAAGGAGCTTCCAGGGCTGCTTTCACGATGTTCACACCCGTTGCCTGGTCTTCGTTATCCGTCTTCAGGTCTTGCAGGGCGTTGATGGCGCGTACCAGCGCTACACCTCCACCGGCTACGACACCTTCCTGTACGGCTGCACGGGTCGCGTGCAGGGCATCGTCTACGCGGTCTTTTTTCTCTTTCATTTCTACCTCGGTGGCAGCTCCAATATAAAGGATAGCTACACCGCCAGAAAGTTTGGCTAGCCTTTCCTGGAGCTTCTCCTTGTCATAGTCAGAAGTGGTAGACTCGATCTGAGCTTTGATCTGTCCGACGCGTCCCTGGATCTCAGATTTCTCACCGGCACCATTGACAATCGTTGTGTTGTCTTTGTCGATGCTGATCTTCTCGGCAGTACCTAAGTAATCCAGCGTAGCGCTTTCTAGTTTATACCCTCTCTCTTCGGAGATAACAGTACCGCCAGTCAGTACGGCGATGTCTTCCAGCATGGCTTTGCGACGGTCGCCGAAGCCGGGGGCTTTTACGGCAGCAATCCTGAGCGAACCTCTGATCTTGTTCACAACCAGCGTAGCCAGGGCTTCGCCTTCCACATCTTCTGAGATGATGAGCAGAGGCTTACCGGTCTGGGCAACGGCTTCCAGGATAGGGAGCAGTTCCTTCATAGAAGAGATCTTCTTGTCGTAGATCAGTACGAAGGGGCTTTCCAGGTCAGCGACCATTCTTTCGGTATCAGTCACAAAGTAGGGAGACAAGTAGCCGCGGTCAAACTGCATACCTTCTACCAGTTTTACTTCGGTTTCGGTACCTTTGGCTTCTTCTACGGTGATTACACCATCTTTGCCTACCTTATCCATCGCATGGGCGATCATCTGCCCGATCTCGTCGTCGTTGTTGGCAGAGATAGAAGCTACCTGAGTGATCTCGTTGGAGCTATCGATGGTTTTAGATTGTCTTTTGAGGTCTTCTACGACGGCTTCTACTGCTTTGTCAACCCCTCTTTTCAGATCCATAGGGTTAGCGCCAGCGGCTACGTTTTTGATACCGAAGCTAAAGATCGCCTGGGCAAGCAGGGTAGCAGTCGTGGTTCCGTCACCGGCACTGTCGGCGGTTTTGGAAGCTACTTCTTTTACCAGTTGGGCGCCCATGTTCTCAATAGGGTCTTTGAGTTCGATCTCTTTGGCTACCGTTACACCGTCTTTGGTCACGGTAGGCGCACCGAATTTTTTGTCAATGAGAACATTTCTACCTTTAGGTCCCAGAGTGACTTTAACAGCGTTTGCCAGCTTGTCAACCCCTCTTTTCACGCGGTCTCTTGCGTTTGAGTCAAATAATATTTCCTTAGCCATATGTGATAATAATTTTTTGGTTTAGTAAGAATAAATAATGATGTTTAGACGATAGCAAAAATGTCAGACTCTCTCATAATGAGATACTCTTTGCCTTCTACGGTGATTTCGGTGCCGGCGTACTTTCCATACAATACGCTGTCGCCTACTTTTACAGTAAGGGGCTCATCTTTTTTGCCTTCGCCTACGGCTACTACAGAGCCTTTTTGTGGTTTTTCTTTAGCGGAATCAGGAATAATGATCCCGGAAGCTGTTTTTTCTTCGGCAGCAGCGGGCTCTATGATGACCCTGTCTGCCAATGGTTTGATGTTCAGATTAGACATTGTTTTGTTTGTTTTTAAAAGTTTTAGATTAAAACCTGGTTAATTATTTCATACAGGCTGATTGCATTTCTTATGCCAATGCCCCAAATGGGGACAATTTGCCAGGTTTTCGTGCAAAAATTACAGTTTCACTATATTTACTGCAAAAGTAATAAAGACTGTCACTGACATTTTTTCAGACTTGCATCCGTTTTATCGAATGAATATATTTCCCACTGAATGTAACTATACAAAAATGTATTTAACCACCGCAGCGGCGGCCGCGAAGGACACAAGGATTCTACACAAAGAACACAATGGAATGCACCCCAAAGGTTTGGATTGCTGTCTTTGTGTACTTTGTATATACTTTGTGTTCTTTGCGGCCGCCGCTGCGGTGGTTAAGAAATCATCCTATAATCAAGCACTTACATTATGGCAAAACTCAACGAAAACTGGCTGACACAAGGGCTGATGGACCCTGAATATAAAAGGTATGTGCTGCTGGCGTACCTGCAGGAAGTAAAAGCGAACTTTGATGCGCGGAAGCTTTATCCTTTCCTGTCAGACCTGGTCTTTCACTATAACAACCTGCGGCAGATCAAGGAGCATAAGCAACTGATTTACCGGCATTTCCCCAAAGAAATTACCAAAGCCGACTTCGAGAAGCTCAAACTCAGCTACCGCCAGATCGTGGGCGACGACCAGTTGATGCAGATCATTGAGGATATTATTGGTTTTTCGCTGCCCCAGTTTAAGAGCTATTTGGATACAGGCGCAGAGATCTACGAGGAGATAGCCTGCCAGATCGTCATTGAACCCATCGGTATCTCTCCGTTATTTAACCAGCAGGGATATGTGATGGTATGCGCATTTCAATGCCAGGAAGTGCATATCTACCGCTACAACATTGCGGTCTTCAACCACTCAGAGGAGAACTACCGCGCCATCAATATGGAGCATTTAGAAGTAACGCAGCGAAGCCTTTCCAACACGTATGAAAACATCAAAAGCCAGTTGATCAAACGCTACCCCTGGCCCAATCCGGCTACTTTCCTGGCGTACTCGAAACTAACGTATCCTTTGCAAGAAACCCTGCTGCCCATCACCAAAAGACTGCTGATGCAACACCTGGAGAAAGCAGCGTGAATTGTGTTAAGGTGCGAGCGTGCTGACGTTTAATCGGTCATTTTGCTATTTCCTTGAAAATTGAGTGTTGAATATTGAATATTTTAAACACTCAATATTCAACCGGGCGCCGGGCGCACTCAATGCTCAATTTTCAAGGGGCAAAATAAAATAATTAAACCCTGCTGATAAGGCAGCGTTTCGTCTCTAAGCCCTCAATTACCAGTAGTATCTTCCTGAATCAAATCTTCCAGATCGCCGGCGGGGGTTTCGTTGGCACCATCGGTGGCAGGATCATCGGAAGAAGGCAGGTCGGGGGCTACGTTGGGCAGGATATTACGATCCTGGGCGCGGTCGATGTTAGGACTGGCAGGGCCTGTATTCTGGTCAGGTGCCAGAATAAGGTTGGAGGTCAGGCTTAGGGTAAGCAGCACGATAGCCAGCACCCAAGTGACTTTCTCTAACAGGTCAGTAGTTCTTTTAACGCCTATCATCTGGCTGGAAGAGCCTGCTCCGCCAAACTGGCTGGAAAGCCCGCCTTTGGAATTTTGCATGAGTACGACAAGCACCAGCAATACGGCGACAACGATGGTGAGACTGATAATGAAAATATACATATTATTCTTTTTTTAGGCTTTCTATTTTTTCTGCAAAATAAGTCCTTTTCTCAGGATATTTCAAGATTAATTTTTGATAGATTTCTACGGCTTTGCCACGCCTGCCCTGCCGGGTGTAGATGTCGGCCAGGTTTTCGGTCACAAAGTCGTCATCCATAGCATTTCGCTCAGACAAATCCTCGCCGGGGGGTGTTTCCTGCGCTTTCCAGCGTGTTTTTACATCGCGCTCTGCTGTCATAAACTTATCAATCAGGTCCAACTGCCGCTGCTGGCTGTCGTCAAGAGACTCCTGCGGGGTAGCCTGGTGGTCTCTGAGATAGTCCAGCAGGTAGTGCGTATCGTCGGCATCTTGTTTGCCGCCGGGCTGATCCTCGCCGCCAATCTGCATGATGGTAAGGGCAGAAGGTTCATCGCCGGGTTTTTGGGTGTCTGCTTCTTTTTCTTCCGGCGCATCATGTTCAGCCTCTTTTGCCCGGTTGGTACGCAGCCGTTGCAGATTTTCTTCCAGGTCTTGATACAGCCGTTCACCCGGTGCGGTAGCTTCTTCCTGGGTTTGATCGGTTTGAGCAACAGGTTCGGAAGGTGTTTCTGACGGGGGTGGGGCAGGGGCAGCTTCCTGTGGGCTTTCTACCCGGGTACTTTCAGGCATAGCATCTTCTGCAGGTGCAGGCTCTTGTGGATTTTCGGATGTATACACTGAGTTGTGAGTACTTGCCCGCTTGATGCGAAGCTCGTCATAAAAGAGCTGGCGGAGCTTGCGGCGGCTGGAGGCATAGATAGCGGCATGGTTCAGGCTGGCATACGCATCCGGCGTCTGCCGGTCGTGCTTAGCTTTGGCAAGGAGGGTATGACTTAGCTGAAAATAAGGATAGGCACGGACCAGCCCTTCCAAGGCTTCCATATCTTCCTCAGAAAGCGAAGCAGGATCTGCCATGTATTGTAGTAAGGTTTGCTGATTGATTTCCATTGTGGCGTTTTTTATTTTCGTTATTTTTTAGCTAGCAGAAGAGAGACAGAAGACAGAAGAAAAGCTTCGGGCTTCCGTCTCCCTTCTGCCAGCTTTCTTCTACCAATTGGCAACGGTGGCTGTAAATATATCAAAAACGATCTGATCCAGGATTTCATCGACGAGTTGGTCTTCTACGGAACTGGGGTCTCTTTCTGCATTGAAGTCGGAGAAAAAGGAGAACGAGCGGTTGTTGAAATCAAACTCATCGCTGGTTACATTGATATATGAAGCGTTGATGGTAATAGTCAGGCGCATCAGCCCGGCTACGTCGGCTACCTGGTCGCTGCCCGAAGCGCGCGGCGCTACCGGGGAGTAATCAAAGCGGGTGATATTTCCTTCTAATTGCAGATCGCCGTTTTCAGGAACCAGGGAGAGGCTCGTGTTTTGCTGAAAATAATCTTTGAGTTTCTCGGTCAGCAACTGGCTCATATTGGGCGGACCGCCGGGCGCATCATTAAAGAAGTTATCAATGGTAATGGTCTTCACCTCGGGCGACAAAGCGGCTCCTGTAATTGAATAAATGTTGCAGCTACCGGCAGACAAGGCCAATGCCAAAGCGGTGGCTGTCCATCTACACCACTTAGTCAAGCGCATACTGTTTGATTTTGCGATACAGGGTTCTTTCGGAGATGCCCAGATCGTTGGCTGCGTATTTTCTTTTATTGCCATTTCTTTTTAAAGCTTTTTCAATCAACTCTTTTTCTTTTTTTTCCAGCGAAAGATCATCACTCTCTTCAGCCTCGTGCGTAATATCCTCGATGTTAGCCAGTTCATACGCATCTTCTGCTTCTTCTCGCTTGTTTTTAGCGTTAGGGTTCAGATAGTAGGCATTGCCATTATAACGGTTTTCCCGGCTATCTTCTTGTCTGGGAATATCTTCCCGCACGCCATGAAACAGATCGCGGTGCTGCTCGATAATGTGGCTGCCCTGATGCTCATTTTGCAGCACCTGGTGTACCAGCTTTTTGAGCTCGTTAATATCGTGGCGCATCTCAAACAACACTTTGTAGAGCAGGTCTCTCTCTGAGAAGTTGTTAGGTCCGTCAGAACGGTTGTATAAGGCGGGCAAGGTTGATCTTTCGGGGGGAAGAAATCCTATCATCATCTGCGCATCTATCAGGCGGTCGTCTACCATCACCGACATACGGTCTACCAGGTTTTTGAGTTCCCGGATGTTGCCGGGGAAACGGTAGCGGAGCAGTACTTCTTTGGCTTCCGGGGTAAGCTGAATGGGCTTGCGCCGGTAGCGGTCCGAATAGTCTACAGCAAACTTTCTGAATAGCAAGTCAACATCGCTGCCGCGCTCCCGCAGTGGCGGCACATAGATCGGCACCTGGTTGAGGCGGTAATACAGGTCTTCCCGGAATTTGCCGTTGCTGACCGCTTCCAGCAAATTGACATTGGTGGCAGTCACTACCCGCACGTCGGTCTTCAGCACTTTGGAGGAGCCTACTTTGATAAACTCTCCGTACTCCAGCACCCGCAGCAGGCGCGCCTGGGTTCCCAGGGGCATCTCACCGATCTCATCTAAAAAGATCGTACCGCCGTTGGTGACTTCAAAGTAACCTTTGCGGGCATCCTGCGCACCCGTAAAAGCGCCTTTTTCGTGCCCAAACAGTTCGGAATCAATGGTGCCCTCGGGAATGGCGCCGCAGTTGATCGGGATAAACTGACCATGCTTGCGGGTGCTCAGGTAATGGATGATCTTGGAAAAAGATTCTTTGCCACTGCCGCTCTCTCCCGTGATGAGTACCGTCATGTCGGTAGGCGCTACCTGGGCGGCGATGGTGAGTGCCGCATTCAGGCGGGGTGAGTTGCCGATGATGCCAAACCTTTGTTTTATACTTAATAATTCGGATTGATCTAAAGCCATAAGTCTTGTAAGATTAAAAAGATGAAGCGGCTACCACAGCCTCTCCTATTAAAGTAGCAGCCGTGCAATCGTTGATCTGCACCTGCACATAGTCTCCTTTACGGAAATTTTCTTTAGGAAAAACGACTACTTTGTTAGCACTATTCCTGCCCTGCCAATGCTGGTCGGAACGTTTGGACAGACCTTCTACCAACACCTGGCAGACTCTCCCCACGTCTTTTTGGTTGCGTGCCAGCGAAATTTCCTGCTGTTTGTCGATGATCTCTTTCAGGCGTCTTTTTTTTATTTCCAGCGGAATGTCGTCTTCCAGTTTCCGGGCTGCCAGCGTTCCGGGTCTTTCAGAGTAATAAAACATGTAAGAGAAGTCATACTGGACATATTCCATCAGGCTCAACGTATCCTGGTGTTCGGCTTCGGTTTCGGTGCAGAAGCCAGCGATCATATCGGAAGAGATACCGCATTCGCCTCCCAAGATACGGCGGATGGCGTCTACACGCTCCATGTACCACTCGCGGGTGTAGGTACGGTTCATCAGCGCCAGCACCCGGCTGTTGCCGCTCTGGGCAGGCAAATGAATGTACTTGCAGATATTTTCATACTGCCGCATGGTATACAGCACCTCGTCGGTAATATCTTTAGGGTGCGAGGTAGAAAACCGGATGCGCAAGCCAGGATGCACCTGCGCTACTTTTTCCAGCAGTTGCGCAAAGTTGACCGTCTGCCCGCCGGAAGACCATTGGTAAGAATCTACATTTTGCCCTAATAGCGTGACTTCCCGGTAGCCCTGTTCGTACAAAGCCTGGGCTTCCTGTACAATAGAATGGGCATCGCGGCTGCGTTCCCGTCCGCGCGTAAAGGGTACCACACAGAAAGAGCACATATTGTTGCAGCCCCGCATGATGGAGACAAAAGCCGTCACGCCATTGGAATTTAGCCGTACCGGGCTAATGTCGGCATAGGTCTCTTCGCGGGAGAGAAACGTATTAATAGCTTTTTGCCCTTCGTCTGCCTGCCTGACCAGGTTGGGCAGGTCACGGTAAGCGTCCGGCCCGGCGACCAGGTCGACGATCTTTTCTTCTTCGAGCAGTTTATCTTTGAGCCTTTCGGCCATGCAGCCCAGGATGCCGATCATCAGACCGGGTTTCTGCGCTTTGAGGGCATTGAACTGGGTGAGCCTCTTGCGGATGGTCTGCTCCGCCTTGTCACGGATAGAACAGGTATTCAGAAAAATCACGTCGGCTTCTTGGAAGTCGGAGGTGGTGCCGAATTCCTGTTGCATGATAGCGGTAACGATCTCGCTGTCGGAGAAATTCATCTGGCAGCCGTAGCTTTCTATATAAAGTTTCCGTTGCTGGCTGTGTGCATTGTCCGGGGTAGTCTTTACAGTTTCACAAGATGGTTTTTCCTGCGCAGGTGATAATATATTCAGTTCTGTAATCAACGGCTGTGGCATACGTTAACAGGAGTTGGGGTTTAAGATTGCAAAGTTATAAATATCTGCTCCAAAAATGACAAAATGGCAGACTTTTTAGTTTCCTGCTGTTTTGTGAAAAAATTTTAAAAGACAAGTTTTCAAGAAATCTTGCGTTTTTAGTTAACAAATATTTATTTTATGTGGTATTAAAAGAGCCTTTAAACATAAAAAGCTGCTTACTATTGCTTAAAATAGGGCAGGGAATTTTTGGGATTTCCAACAAATAATCCTTATTTTTACATTTACTGTATACTTTTATCACACAAATTTTATTATTAACAAAGAACTATTTTATTAATCTTTTAAAAATGTATTAAAACTATGAAAAACATCTTTTTTGCCGCATTCGTTGTATGCTTTTTATCCTTATCTGCTGCCTTTGCACAGGAAGTGACCAACGATGAGTTATACAAATATGCCATCGTAATGGAAACCAAAGATCTATTTCAGAGCGAGCTTTCTGCACAGATCACCGATTATGTAGAAAAGCAGGACCCGGCGATCAAAAACCGCTACAACGCGCTGGCCGGGGGAGAAACGCCCGCTAACGACGCTGAGAAGAAATTCATCGGTCAGGTGAACAGCATGAAAAGCGACCGGTCCAGCGATTTTTTAGAAGCTTACAAGACCATGATACAGCGTGTGCTGGGTTCTGATTCTTACGGCAAAGTGAAAAAAGCGCTGTCAGGCGACGATGCCGTCAAGCAGCGGTACAGCGCTATTGTGCAAGCTATACAGGGCGCCAAAGAAACTGCTAGCGCTTCTTCTGGGAAATAACATTGGATACCGATTTATAGAAATTAAGAAAGGCTACTTGAGGGTAGCCTTTTTCCTTTATTGGTCACAAAATAGGGTTGAAAACCCTGCACTTTGAGTGCAATACTTTAGTAATACGAGGAAATCCATATCTTTCGGGATATGGAAAAGATATATGGTAAGGCAAGCCATACAATAAGTCGTTTGACGTGCCATATTGTATGGGTTACCAAGTACATGTATGGCAAGGGGATATACAAAAGCGATGCAGAGAACTCTTAATACAAACCTGTGAGGTAGAGGAAGTGAGCATATTAAAAGGCGTGGTCAGCAAAGATCATATTGACATGCAGATAGAATATCCACCCAAAAAAAGCATTAGCGAACTGGTAAAACGATTTAAGGGACGTACCTCTGGGATGTTACAGCAAGAATATCCAAAATTACGAGAGCGTTACTGGTCGGCACCCCGATGGGGTAGACACTTCTCTCGCAGTAGGTT
>JBBSNI010000029.1:0-25285 GCA_038232695.1 Cytophagales bacterium | reverse complement strand
TGGAGTACCGGAGAAGTGACAGACAGCATCCAGGTGGGTGAAGCGGGTGTCTATTGGGTGCTGGTGACCGACCAGTCTACCGGCTGTGCGGCCTATGCGGAGTCTAATGTGAAAGAATACCAGGTAGAAAACCAAACCTATAATGTCTGGTACTTCGGCAACGGTGCCGGGCTGAATTTCAACACTTTATACGATAAACCGAACAATCCGGACGACAACGGGGACGGCATTGACAACGAAGGACAGATCACGCCCATAGGCGACGGCGCTCAAACTGCTCCCGAAGCTGTCGCCAGCATTTCTGATGGCAATGGGGACATCCTGTTTTATACCGACGGGCAAACCGTTTATTTCAAAGACCGGGTAAGCGGTAACCCTGTGCTGTTGACTATTGCAGACCCGCCAGGCGCTACCGGCATTGGTGGCGATCCTACCGCTACACAAGTAGCGATCGTGCCGGTACCGGACACAGATGGCGTATACTATATTTTTACAACAACAGAAGTAGCAACCGGACAGTACGAACTGCGCTATTCTATCTTTGATCTGCGGCAGCAACAGATCACCACCAGCAATAATCTGCTTTTTGCCAAAAGTACGGAGCGTATTGCCATCTCCGGCGGCAATGGTAGCAGTGCGGTGCTGCTGGCACACGAATATGGCACCAACGCTTTCCGCGCTTACCCGATCACTTCCGAAGGCATCGGGCAGCCGGTGACTTCCCCGGTAGGCTCTGTACATTCGTTTGCCAACCCGGCGGAAGCGGGAGGCTACATGAAGTTTGGGGGCGACTCTACCGGCATGGTCGTAGCTGTAGCGGTGGGTAACCGGGTAGAACTGTTTAATTTTGATGAAACCACGCTCAAACTTTCTGAACCTGCTACTATTGACTTCACAGCACAGAATGTCCGTCCGTATGGCGTAGAATTTTATAGCGACTCTCTGGGAAACACCGTACTGCTGGTTTCTACCAACAATGGTCTGTTTACTTCCAAAATTGAGCGTCCTTTAACAGCAGGTGAGACGATACCAATCATCAACCCAGGTATTCCCGGTAATTTTGGTGCGATACAACAGGGTTCCGACGGACAGACGTACATCACTGTGCCCGGTTCTTCCACCCTGGGAACCGTGACGGTAGACGCCAACAACCCGCAAACGGTAACCTACACACCCGATGCCGTACAACTGCCTGCCGGAGTTACGACAGGACTTGGTTTGCCCAGCGAAGTAAAATCGGGTGGAAACTCTTTCCCGGAGCCGAGCATTTCGGTAGACAATGCCTGTGTAGGCAGCGAAGTTAATTTTTCCGCACAAGGAAGGGACGATGTGATTGAAAATTACCGCTGGGATATTATTCCATTGAGCGATACCACGCAGCGCATCGGCTTGCCTGATTCACTGGCTACGGCACAAAGTTTTGCCTTTGCCATAGATACCGTAGGCGATTTTATTGCGCAGGTAACGCTTTCTAACGATTGCGATGTAGATACGGTATTGCGCCAAACCTTTACCATGACCAACGGTCCGGAAATCACCTTGCCGGAAAGTGCCAACCTGTGTCAGGGCAACCTCGAACTCACGGCGATTGATTCTACGACCGTAACGCCAGGCACGACCTACCAGTGGGTGCAGGTAGGTGCTGTGGGCGGCGGCAATTTCCCTGCCACCAATAGGATCGTCATTACCGAAGAAGGTCGTTACCAGGTAACCGTCACTACCCCGGAAGGCTGTACCAGCGAGGGCGAGGTGTTTGTGGTAGACAACCGTCCGAATATTAACCTGCCCGAAGATTTTACCCTTTGCCCCGGCGAAGAACGCGAGTTGGATGTAGAGATCGCCAGTCCGGGCAACCCTGGCTACGAATGGGTTATATTAGAAAACAGCGGCACCCAGGTAGCGACCAGCAACGAGCCGGTGATAGACGTCAGAACGCTGACCCCCAATCCGGGTATCTACCTGTACACGGTTACCGTGACAGACGATTCTCCTGATGGCTGTTTCAAACAGGACACCGTAGTAGTAACTATCGGCACGGGTCCTGATTTTGCCGGAACCATCACTCAGCCGCAGTGTGGGGTTGATGATGGCGCCATTGATATTACCCTAAACAGTGGTACGGTCGCAGATTATATCTTCACCTGGACAGATGAGACGGGTAATCCGGTTGATCCATCGCTGATTAATGCCAACCAGGGATTGGCAGGAATTGGCTCAGGGGTGTATACTTTGACAGTAACAGCCAGAAATCCTAATGGTATCAATATTTGCCCTGCAACTCAAAGCTTTGGTGTAGACGATATTAATGCTGAGTTTACAATAGATGCCGTGGGCGTTCCGGGATGTGATGATACAGGAAGAATCCGCCTGACAGTAACCAACACAGGTACAGGTCCTGACGAACAGTTTAGAGTGAATGTAAGCGGCGATACGACATTTACTGTCAACGTGCGTGTAGGTACTACCGAGATTCCATTTCCAGGCGAGCCCTTAGCACCGGGAGATTATAATTTGTCTGTAAGAGACATCACGAGCGGTTGTCTGCGTACCGATACGGTCATGCTAAGAGCCCAAGATTCCGTTGATTTCAACGTAGAAAGAAGAATTATCAACACCTGTCTGCCTACTGATACCTTGGCTGTTGGTGTTGTTAATGGTATTAATTATAATCCATTAGACCCTTCCCTAAATTTGGAATTTACTTGGACGAACGTAACGTCGGGTGCGGCTGCTAATGCAGGCATTATCGGATCAAGGACCAGCTTCAACGCGGTTGTTAATCAATCCGGCACGTATGAAGTAGAAGTCACAGACCAAACCGGAACGTTCTGCCCGGCTACGCGCACGGTACAGGTCAATATTGCCAGGCCGCCGGTCATTGCCCGGTTAGCATTAGATGAGGACAATAGTTGTGAAACCGGGCAGCGGCAGGTGTCGGTTGTTTTTGAAGACCCGGCGGATGCCAACCGCGACCTGATCTATCGCTGGTCGGTACAGCCGGAAGATGGTACGACGGTAGATTTGCCTTTTGCAACGCCTACCATCACAGCCACCCAAAGCGGGGATTACTTAGTAACGGTCAGAGAGAGGAACAGCAACACGACTTGTATGGCCAATGGCATTACTACGGTGCAAGTCAACCGCCCGGTGTCGGTCAATGTCCTGTACGGTACGATCTGTGCGGATGGTTCGGATGCTCCGCTGGTTGCCAGGGTCAATATCAGCGAGCCGGTAACGTATGCCTGGTTCAACCCGGAAGGAGCCCGCATCCCGGCCAGCAACGCCGCTGGAGACTCGCTTTTGGTAACGCCCAATATGGCAGAAGGGCAGTACCGGGTGCAGGTAACTACCGAAGGAGGTTGCGTGGCAGAAGCTTTTGCCTCTGTCCGCCGCAACCCCATGCCTGCGATCAATTTTGCCGGGAACCGCTTTGTTATCTGTTCTCAGGATCCTGATCCGAATATCAGCACGGTAGATATAGAAATACGGACTATACAGGCTTCCGGAATCGTGTGGACATTGCCCAACGGACAGCAAATTTTTAACGATTTAACTATTTCCGCCGGTCAGGGCGGTGTGTATCGTGTGCAAGTGACCAATGCCTTCGGCTGTACCACGATAGATTCCGTTACGGTGATAGACGACTGCCAGCCCCGCATCATCGCACCCAACGCCTTCCGTCCGGGTGGCAAGAACAGTGAGTTCTTTGTCTACCACCGCTACGTATCGGAAGATAATTTCGATGTGAAAATCTTCAATCGCTGGGGCGAGATGATCTTCCAGTCGAGTGACCGAAACTTCCGCTGGGACGGCATGTATCGCGGACAACAAGCGCCGCTGGGCACCTACCCGTATGTGATCCGCTACAAAGGAACCACCAATACCAGCGAAGGCAGCGGCAAAGTATACGAAGAACGGGGCGGGGTGACGATCTTGCGGTAAAGCTGCTTTTTTCGCATCTTTTTGTCTATGGTAAACTAATAGTGAAATGGTTGACTGACTTATTCTTCAACTGCTCTGATGTGGCTTGCTTGAGTCGCTGCGAAGAAGAGATAGCCCGGTTCAATACTTTTTTGTTGGATAAAAAAACGTTTATGATGAAGGCAGGGCACTTACCCGCTCATGTTGCCTGGCATCCACCACTTTCCATACTTTACCATCGGCTTTGGTCAGGATATACAGTTCCTGAGCCGGACCTTCACCAAAACGCAAATCTACTCTTTTGTTGCCGGTAAGCTGCCTGAGCGTCGTCTCCACGTCTGCTACCTGCACGCTGAGCTCATAGATGGGAGCGTGCTGACCAAGCTTTAGCAGGTCGCTATCCACGCAAAAAATCCTCCCTGTTACCACATCGCCAAAAATATATTTGCCTTGCAGGGCTGGAATGTTCTTGCCCGCATAGACAAACCCACCGGAAATAGCATTGCCCTCGTCATGGTCGTACTGCGCCACCGGGTAGGTAAAGCCTTTGTCATCTTCGGGCAGCGCGTAAGCCTCGTTGACGTCGCCATCCGGGTTGATACGGAAAGTGCCTTCCCGCAGGTTCCATCCATAGTCAGCGCCGGGAACGATCAGGTTGATCTCTTCGGCATTTTTCTGACCAATATCCGTCGCCAGCATTTTTTGACTGCCCTTATCCCAGGATATTCTGTGTGGGTTACGAAAACCATAGGCCCAGATTTCTCCCAATGCATTGGAGTTTTGGGCAAAAGGATTGCCCCCGGGGATGCCATACTTTCCGTTGCGGCTGTTGTCTCCCCGAGGGTCTATGCGAAGGATGGTGCCCCATGGTTTGTTTTTGTCATGAGCAACAAAAGGATAGCCTTCCAGGGTAGCCCCGCCGTCGCCGATGCCGATATAAAGCAGCCCATAGTCTGGCTTTCCGGCAGCCGCGAAGGGATTAAAAGTAATTTCCTGCACGCCGTGGATGCCGCTGACCATGTTGATGCGGAAAAGCTCCCGGTGGGTTCCGCTGAATTTTGAAGCCGAAGGCGTATTCGTTTTCCATTCCGTCAGCACCCATTGCAGGGTAACGGGGATAGAGTCTGCATAGGTGAAATCTGCCGGGGCTGTGCCTGCCTGTTCGGTATGGGTTGTGTATAGCAGCCCGTTTTTTTCATAATCAGGATGAAAGGCGAAACTGCCCAGGCCGGTTCCTAAACCCGGTTTGTCTATGAAGTGGGGAAAATAAGCAGGGACATTCAGGAAAACAGCAGAGGTTTTTCCTTTGATTTCGTACAGCTTACCCCGCAGGTCGTGGATAAAAGTACGGCTTTTTTGCCCAGGCAATGTCAGCATCTTGTTGATACGTGCCAAAGGTGGCTTTTCGGCGCTGGCAGGCAGGGCCATGACCTCCTCCAATACCAGTGTGATACCCGACGCTTGTATTTTTTCCGGCAAAGGGTCTGTCAGGATGTTTCCCAGGTTCTTTTCCTCCAGCGCAGGCGCACTGCTTTGTGGATGAGAATGCAGGTAAGCGATGATAGCTTCTATCTCCGTATCTTTCAGCGTCGTAAAGGCAGGCATATATTGGTTGTACTCTTGGTAGAGGCGCGTAGCCCTGGTATCCCCTTCTTCTATCATGACAGGCGCGTTGTGGATAAACTGCCGGAGCCAGTCGGTTTCCACTTCCGTCGTTACACCCGACAAGTTCGGACCAATTCCTTTCTGGCGGAAATTGTGGCAGGCAGAGCAATTGGTCTGAAAAAGCGACTGTCCCTGGTTGAGGGTTTCTTTGTCAGATGAGATAGCAATTTCCTGGTTTTGTTCCTGCTTTGAAGAACACGCAAACCATGATGATAAACAAAGGCAAATAATGGAAGCTGAAAAGAAGATTCTCCTGAACATAGCAATAGTTAGAAAGACTAAACCTTAAATCTATAAAATAATAACGTAGTTCCTGAAGAATCTTATTTTAATGTGGAATCCACTCTTCTAACTCCGGTCTCCGTTTTTGTGTCTTTTTTAAAAGCAGCGATGATGCGGTAAGACAACCCATAGATTAACAGTCCGCCGGGGACAGACAGCATAGCCCAGACAGCGACAGCAGCCAAATTGGCCACCCCGATCTGACCAAGCATATGCCACCACTCTTTCAACGATAAGTCCGCTAATTGATCCAAAGCGATAGGCAGGGGTGGAAGATCAAACAGGCTGATGCCTAGCTGAAAGAAAGGAAGCAGCAGTACGATCTGTAGCGGCAAGACGGCGTATAACACGGCCAGTACCAAAGGTGTGTTGAGCCGCCACCACAACGCCAGCCCTGTACAGACCGGGGTAATAAAGCCAAAGGCAGGAATGACGCCCAACACAAAACCCAGTGTGACAGACTGTGCCAACTTACGCGGCGAAAACCCCTGCCTGATCAGCCGGATGAGCTGCCGGACCGATTTCCATCGTAACAAACGGTTTTTCACTTTCACAAGCCTTCATTTTTCCCTGCAAAAAAGGCGAATTACCGGCACATACCATATCTTTTCTCTTTATGTTTGTATGAATATTTGATCAAACCAAATGATTTAAATCACGTTTCGTTTTTTAAATCAAATGATTTAAATTCACTTAAACCACTATAAAGATGCTTTTTGAACCCTTTAGATTAGGTAACTTAGAATTACAAAACCGGGTGGTCATGTCCCCCATGACCCGTTCGCGAGCGATTAACAACATTCCCAACGAACTGATGGTAGCCTACTACCAGCAGCGTTCGGGAGCAGGACTGATCATTACCGAAGGCACTGCGCCCTCGCCCAACGCGCTGGGTTACCCAAGGATTCCAGGAGCCTTTTCTCAGGAACAGGTAGCAGGCTGGAAAAAAGTTACTGATGCCGTGCATCAGGGCGGCGCCAAGATTTTCCTTCAGCTCATGCACACCGGGCGCGTAGGACATCCGCATAACCTACCCGAAGGCGCCGACATCGTAGGCACCACTACCCAAGCGGTAGAAGGAGAAATGTATACCGATCAGGAAGGTCCTCAGCCCTATGTCTCGGCGCGTCTGATGAATGAGCAAGATATTCAACGAGCCGTTCAGGCATATGTGGATGCCGCCAAAAACGCGATGGCAGCCGGGTTTGACGGCGTAGAACTGCATGGCGCCAATGGATACCTTATCGAGCAGTTTCTCAACCTTAATGTAAACGAACTGGTCAACAGCTACAATGGCTCCAAAGAGGCTCGTGCTAAGTTTGCCATAGAAGCTGCCAAAGCCGTAGGGGAAGCTATCGGCTTTGAAAAAACAGGTATACGCTTGTCGCCTTATGGTGTCTTTAACAACACCGGCCCATTTGAAGGGATAGAAGAAGCGTACGAATACCTGGCCAAAGAATTAGGCAAGCTGAAGCTGGCCTACATTCACCTGGTGGATCATGCATCGATGGGCGCACCGGAAGTGCCTCGTTCGGTGAAGGAGAAGATCAGAGATGCCTTTGGTGGCACTATTATCATCAGCGGTGGCTATGATCAGCAAAAAGCGGAGAAGGGTTTGTCCGATGGATTGGGGCATCTGGTAGCCTTTGGTCGTCCGTTCATCGCCAACCCTGACCTGGTTCAGCGTATGAAAGAAGGTGCAGCCATCCGTCAACCCAACCAGGATACCTTTTATACGCCCGGAACAGAAGGCTATACCGACTATCCTACGCTGGAGAAGGAAGCTGTTTGATAGAATAAAAGTGATTGATGTAAAAGTCCTGCTTATCGCGGGACTTTTGCTTTGCGGTGGTAGAAAAAGCAGATCAAACTATACAGACACCAGGTCGTTACATAATAAAGCCAGTCTGTAGTTACTATGAAATCCTTTACCCGGCGAGATACTTTGAAAACACTGTTGCTGAGCAGTGGGGCTCTTTTATACGAAGGCGCTCATGCATCCTCCTCTTACCGGCAAACCATGAGAAAAAGAAAGATTCCTTCTTCGGGAGAAGCAATAGGCGTGGTAGGTGTGGGTACCTGGCAAACCTTTGATGTGGGTGCTTCCCAGAAGGCGCGGGCTCCCCTGCAGGAAGTGTTGAAAATCCTGGTGGAGATGGGCGGGGAGGTGATTGATTCTTCTCCTATGTACGGACGCTCCGAAGAAGTGGCAGGCGAATTATCAGCAGGCCTGGGGCTGCAAGATCAGCTTTTTTATGCGACCAAAGTGTGGACGACGGGCAGGGAAGAGGGTATCCGGCAAATGCAATCTTCTATGCAGAAGATGCAAGCTCATCCTATGGACCTGATGCAAATCCATAACCTGGTGGACTGGCAGACGCACCTCAAAACGCTCTATGACTGGAAAGCGCAGGGAAAAATAAAGTACATAGGCATCACCCACTATACGGTGAGTGCGTTTGACCGGCTCATGCAGATTATGCGGGATGAAAAAATAGAGGCTGTGCAATTGCCTTACTCCATCATCACCCGTGAGGCTGAGCAACAACTCTTGCCGTTGGCTGCCGACCGGGGCATCGCCGTTATCGTGAATCAGCCTTATGAAAGCGGCTCCCTTTTCCGGGCTGTCAAAGGCAAAGAAGTGCCAGCCTGGGCACAGGAGTTTGCCGACAATAGCTGGGGGCAGTTCTTTCTGAAATATATCTTATCGCACCCGGCCGTTACCTGCGTCATTCCGGGCACCGACAATCCCAAGCATATGCGGGATAATGCAGGGGCAGGTCTGGGAGAACTGCCGGACGAAAAAACGAGACAAAAAATGGCAGCTTATATAAAAGCCATATAGGGTCTTTCAATGCGAGCAGACAGGTTTATATTCCCATGTTTGGTTTTAAAAGTTTAGAAGAAATTCAAACCGCAATTTTTATTGAATTGTATCCTATTCTAAAAAGTAAGGGTTTAAAACTTGCCCTGCAACGATAAAAACTATGAAAATTAAAATAGCCTTAGACTGGACGCCCAACGTCATACACGCTGGCATGTACCTGGCAAAACTGAACGGATATTACCGCACTGATCTGGAGGTTGAGTTTATTGCCACAGACATAGACAATTATACTAAAAAACCGGTAGAGCGGCTAACTGCGGGTGAAGCCCACATTGCTTTGGGACCTTCCGAACATCTGATAGATTATCGCCTGCTAAAAAACAAATCCATTCCGCTGAAAGCCATAGCCACCATCATGCAGGAAGAAACCAGTGCTTTCGTAACGCGGCAATCCAGCAGCATCGACCGCCCAGCTAAGTTAGATGGCAAAACCTATGCAGGCTACAAAACGCTGCTGGAAGAAAACCTGCTGACGGCGATGATCCGAAACGACGGAGGAGCCGGAAAGATCAATATGACAACGCCGCCGCGCCTGGATATTTTTGATGCTTTCCTGAAAGAGGAATTTGACCTATGCTGGGTATTTATGCCCTGGGAAGGTGTGATAGCAGAGATGGAAGGGTTCAAACTCCATGCTTTTCATCTGACAGATTATGGTGTGCCTTACGGTTATTCTCCTGTGCTGATGATAAGAGAAGACGCTTCGGTTGAAGAAAAACAGGCGATACAGACTTTCCTGAAAGCAGCCGCACAGGGTTATCAGGAAGCTGCCCGGCAGCCGGAAGAAGTAGCCAAAATACTCGTCAAAGGCATTGACCACCACAATTTTAACGACCTGAATTTTATTACCAAAGCCATGCAAGCTATCAGCCCGTCTTTTCTAAATGCGAAAGGGCAATGGGGCATGATGCAGCCCAAGCGATGGGAGGCATACACACACTGGCTGTTAGACCATCACTTGCTCAGATATGAAAACGGAAAAGAGGTTACAGCCGAAGAAATTGATGTTAAGAGTTTTTATACCAATAATGGACTGAAAGAGTTTTAGTAGAATAAGCTCTACGTATGATGAAACTAAAAATAGCTTTAGACTGGACATCTAACACCCTGCATGCGGGCATATTGCTGGCACAGGCAGAAGGATATTTTAAAGGCCGCAACCTGGAAGTAACCCTGATCAGCCCGGCAGAAGACAACTATGCCGTGACACCTGCCAAAAAGTTGGCGCAAAAAGAAGTGCACGTAGCGATAGGACCTGCCGAAAGTGTGATCAGTTATAACACCCTGGGCGATCAGTCGGTGCCTCTGGTAGCCATTGCTGCCATGTTGCAGCAGGATACCAGTGCGATTGTTACATTGGCAGAAAGCGGCATCAGCCGCCCGGCACGGCTCAATGGCAAAACGATAGGTTCCTACGGAGCGCGCTTTGAGGACGATATTGTCCGGCAACTGATCATCGCAGACGGTGGCAAAGGGGATTTTGCTGTGAAAAAGCCTGAAAAACTTCACATGTGGCAAGATTTGATGAACCGCCACATAGACGCTGCCTGGATCTTCTTGCCTTGGGAAGGCGTGATGACCCATGAAAAAAATGTCTACTTCAATGCATTCCAACTCCGCGATTTCGGTATTCCTTACGGCTACTCACCCCTCCTGATCTCACATCAGGATTTTATCCGGGACGAAAATAAAGCATTAAACGCTTTTCTGGAAGCTGTAGAGCAAGGCTGGCGAGACGTTTATGCGAGTCCAGACAAGGCTGCCAGGCGTTTGCAGGAACACGTAAAGCACCCTGATTTCCAGAAGACGGCTGTTGTAAGAGCGTCGCTGGAGCAGATAGCACCTGCCTTGTTCAACCAAGACAATCAATGGGGCATGATGGAAGGCTACCACTGGGTAGATTTTCTGGATTGGATGATTGACTGCCAGATAATAAAAGATGCCAAAGGCATACCGATGAACCACGGACAGGTAGATTCTTCTATGCTGTATACCAATGAGTTTTTCAAGTAAACATTACACATCTTACAAAGCTACTTTTTTTATCTTCGGCAAAAGAACTTTTGTTTTTAATAAAATAATATGAAAGCTTTACATAGCGCCTTCGGTTTGCAAAGCTATGTTTAAAGCAATACGCCTGTCCGTGATAATTTGTATGTGGTATCCCTGTTTCTGCTCAGGGCAGGTGCTGATCCTATCCGGCTCGCAGGAAGATCAAATAATACTAAAGCATTATCAATATCAGAAAAATCACTCAGATAGCCTTTCAAGACAGCTTACACTACAGCAGTTTTTGGCTGCTTTGCAGCAAGATGGTTATTTTACGGCGCGCACTTCTTCTTTGAGGCAGACAAAAGATACACTTTATGCTACCGTACATCCCGGGCATCGCTACGAGTGGGCTTATCTGCAAGCTGGCAACCTCAACGCCGAAATACAAGAAAGATCAGGGTTCCGCGAGAAGTTGTTTTTAGAAAAACCGTTTCGTTACGACCAAATCCGGCATTTATTTGAAAAAATCCTTCAACAGGCAGAAAACACAGGCTATCCTTTCGCTACCGTACAACTTAAAGAAGTACAGGTAGCGGGTAATCATGTATCAGCAGCCATAACCTATCAACCGGGTCCGTACATTACTTTCGGAAGAGTACAGGTGAAAGGAACCCGGCAGATCAAGCCTGAATTTCTACAAGCGTATTTAGGAATACAGCCAAAAAGTAGTTACGACGAAAGAAAGATAAAGCGTATTGGGAATTTGATCCGGGCTTTGCCTTACCTGGACATGACAGCCCCGGTTGCGGTCACTTTTCAGAACGAAACGGCAGATGTAGTGCTCACTGTCTCTGAGCGGAAAAGCAACCAGGTTGATGGGGTGGTCAATTTTTTGCCCCCGGAAGCAAAAGGAGACCCCTGGCTGCTCACCGGTGAGTTTCACATTGCCCTGAACAACCTGGCCAAAAGCGGTAAGCAGTTTGCGTTGGACTGGCAACGCCTGCAGATACAATCCCAGCAGCTAAAGCTCTCCTATGAGCATCCCAACGTTTTTCATTCTTTTCTGCATCTGGGTGCCCGGTTTAGCCTCTACAAAGAAGATACGCTATTCGTCAACCGCCGCTTTGCGGTAGAAACAGGTTTTCCTTTTGGCGCAACCCACCAGGTACGACTTATCACAGACTGGCAAAGCAGCCGCCTGACAGCCGACCGCCCTGGCTCAGATCGCCCGGCAGGTAATTTTGATCTTTTCAGCCTGGGGCTGGGCTATACCAGGCAGCAGTTAGATCATGCGGCTTTTCCCCGGCAGGGATACGCGCTGACGCTGCTGGGCAGGGCAGGCAGGAAAAAGATAGGATCAGACATCATTCAGTCCGACTTACTGCCATCAGATTTACCAGCCCGGTCCGTGCAGTCATCCGTGTACGGTGAGTTCACACATTATCATAAACTAAGCAAGGCAGGAGTGCTTTTTCACAAAGTAAGCGGCGGATGGCTGATCAACGAGTACCTGCTGCTGAACGATTTGTACCGGCTGGGTGGGTTGCATTCGCTGCGCGGGTTTTACGACAACTTTTTTTTCGCTTCGCAATATGCTCTTTCCAATCTTGAAGTCAGGTGGTTGCTGGAAGAGAGTCCGGGCTACTCTTATCTGTTTGTCTTTTACGACCAGGCGTACCTGTTGCGCACCACCTATACCCAAAGCAACAGAGAACGTCCGGCAGGTCTGGGCATAGGATTAAACCTGGGTACTTCCGCTGGTCTGTTCCGTTTGGCATATGCCGTAGGAAAAACAGCGCAACAGCCTTTCAACTTCAACCTTGCTAAAATACATTTCGGGTATATCAGCCGTTTTTGAGCATCTTATCGTTTGTATTTAGATTTATTTATTGAAAAATCTTACGCTCAGGTAGGTATCTGTTTAGCATACTGTTAATTTTGCGGCACAACTCCTGCTAAGGATGATTGCATCACAAAACAAGATGAAGAAACATATCTTTCTGCTATTTCTCCTGATGATCTGCGCCATGCGTCTCTCTGCCAGCGAACGGTTGCCGGTAGGTGAAGGGCAAGTCATTAAAACATTTGCGGAATGGCTGAAGATAGATGAAAACGGTCGCTATGTGCCCTTTACTGGCTATGAAAAGACAGACTCGCCGGTCATTGGTATTGTTTTGGACCTTCCACGCTATGTAGGTAATAGCCTGCGCTGCTGTGTGCCTAAGCAAAGTGCCATTCTCATAGAGCAGCAAATGGTGGGGCATTACGACAAAGCAGGCTGCGTACTGTTTGATATAGACAGCCTGCAGCGCCTGTATGGCCGGGAGCAGGTACTTATTTCCGTGTACCAACCCAAATCGTTTTTTGAAAACCTGGATTTTTCTGTTGTCACCAAGGGTAAGGGGCAGCAGGTAGTAGTCAGTGATCTTTCTTTGAAGAGAGAGAATGCTCCTCTGGAAAATTTCTTTATCGTAGGATTGTTGGTATTACTTGGCTCCTATGCTTTTCAAATCAATCAGTTCCCCAGAACATTCAAAAATTTGTATGATTTTGGAAAGGTGTTTTCTTTCAAAGTACGAGAAGAAAATACCCGTGTCAAACTTTTCCATGAGCTGCATTTCGTGTTCTTGCTACACCACTGCCTGCTCGTAGCCTACTTGCTGATCCTGCTGACCTTCGCCCATAGTTTGGTAGACCTTTCTATGGTGATAGGCCAACCGGATACTTTCTGGGCATTTGTCATTACCTGGGTTAAGTTAGCCGTTGCCGTCTTCCTGGTCATATGGCTCAAATATATCATTGTGATGATGTTGGGTTCATTGTTCGGCTTAAGGGCGCTGAAATATATGCATGCACTTGATTTTATGCGCATGTCTTTGATCTTATGGAGCTTCGTTTTTGTGGTTATGACCTTGATATATGCCAGCGCATTAATGGCTAATCCGCTCTATGTCAATATCTTGGTGTATATATTTATTGCATTTGCTTTTGCTCGAGTTGTGGTCTTGTACTACCGGCTGTTCACCAGTAAGTCGTTTAGAAATGTGTATTTATTTTCTTACATTTGCGCCTCAGAAATCATCCCCTTATTTGTCGGATTGGAACTATTCATTGATTAACTACCCTCTAAATATTAAATTATTAATTTCATAGATAAACAGGTATTTGTATGAGTGAAAGTTTAGCCAAAGCACCCCAGGAAAGGCTGTATAAAGTAAGTAGCATTTTGGTATCTCAGCCTAAGCCCAAAGAAGAAAAGTCTCCTTACTTTGACTTGGCGGATAAATATAAACTGAAAGTAGATTTCAGACCCTTTATTGATGTGGTACCGGTCAATGCTAAAGAATTCAGAAAACAAAAAATTGACATCCTTGAGCACACGGCTATTATATTCACCAGCCGCAATGCGGTGGATCATTTCTTTAGCATCTGCGCCGAACTGAAGATAGAAATGCCCGCTGACATGAAGTACTTCTGTATCTCGGAGCAGACCGCCAACTACCTCCAGAAATACATTGTTGTCAGAAAAAGAAAGATTTTTACCGGGCTGCGTACAGCGCAGGACCTGACCGATATTCTGAAAAAGCACAAAAATGAGAAATACCTCTTTCCCTGTTCTAGTATCAGGAAAAATGACCTTCCCGATTTTCTGAAAGAAAACAACTATACTTACCACGAAGCCGTGATGTACGAAACAGTGGCCGCCGACCTGTCCGACCTGGCTGATGTAAACTATGACATCATCGCGTTTTATAGTCCTTCAGGCATCAACTCCCTGTTTGTCAACTTTCCGGACTTCAAACAAAACAAAACCCGTATTGCCGCTTTCGGCCCTACCACCGCCCAGGCTGTGAGAGACGCAGGCTTGATCTTAGACATTGAAGCGCCCATGCCCAATGTCCCTTCCATGACCGGAGCGCTGGAAGTATACATCAAAGCTGCTAACAAAAAATGAACGAATCAATTTGTATAATTGTCAGAGAGTACGCAATTAGAGCGATTAGGGTACGTTGTATGAAAAAGATTCAAAACAGAAAAATTGTTGCTATGTAAAAATATACTTTTGGCTGAATGACAGAATACCCTTATTATGAACAGAAAGTTACCCTTGGTTTTAATTGCCCTGGTATTTGCCTATGTCCCCCTGTTTGGACAACAAAGCGCCCAGTTCAGCCAGTATATGTTTAATACGCTATACTATAATCCCGCTTATGCAGGAGTAGAAGGGGTTACTACGCTAACGGCCTTTCACCGTTCGCAGTGGGCCGGTTATCAGCCTACCGGTGACCCGCAGGGCGGTATCAACTCCCAGGTAATCAGTCTGAATGCTCCCATTCTAAAATTGAGAAGCGGCTTTGGTCTTCACGTAGTGAATGACCAGTTGGGCCCCCTGACCAACCTGGAAGCACAAGTGTCTTTTGCCTACCACCTGGGTATTGGCAACTCCAAACTGAGCTTAGGCATCCGGACAGGCGCCTATTCACAAACTGTTGATTTTAACCAGTACCGCTGGGTAGACCCTGACGATCCTTTGAAAAAGTCTGACAGGGTTTCTCAGATAAGACCGGATTTTTCTGCCGGTATCTTCTACAGAGCCCGGCAGTATTACGCTGGTATAGGATTCAAGCATCTGGCAGACGTACAATTCGATGTTTTTGGTACCGATACCCTGAACAATCCTCTGGTCAACCATGTGATCTTTACAGGTGGGTATGATTATGAACTGACTTACAAAATCAAACTGACACCTACTTTTCTGGTGCAAACGGATTTGAATACCTACTCTTTTGATATTGGTCTGATGGCTACCTACGACGATGGTATCTGGGGCGGATTGTCTTACCGGCAGCAGGAAGCTGTCATAGGAATGATAGGCTATAGTTTCTTCAAAGAAAAGTCTTTAAAATTAGGCTACGCTTTTGATTACACGGTAGTAGCGCAAAAAGCTAAGGCGACGGCCTCTCATGAAGTAATGCTCATGTACAGTTTACCCGTTTCTTCCGCAAATGAGAAGAAAATTATACGAACTCCTAGATTTAGGCAATAGGTTTATCTGATTATTAATATCTAATATATTTATCGTTATACAGGTAGTTTCTTTTTATTGAAAATCTTACAGTGTTACAATTTATTCATTTTTAGGTAGTTGAAATAGAACAGCATTTACAATATTTGTGTTCATAAATCGTGTATGTATAAAATTATTTGTGTTATGTGCAAAATCTCTAAATACAGGAGTGCTATCCTGTCTGTTGTAGCGCTCGTTGCGCTGCAGAGTTGTGGGCTTTTTGGAGGGAATGATGATGATTATGGACAGCTTGTGGGCGTTCAGGGAAGAGAATATGATCCCCTGACGACTCCTTACGGCATGGTTCAGATCCCCGCAGGTACTTTCCATACCGGCCAATCTGACGAAGACCCTATCGCCTCCCAGATCAGCTTCAACAAACAGGTAACCATTGGTGCCTTCTATATGGACGACACCGAGATCACCAACAATGAGTATCGCCAGTTTATTCAGGAATTGCAGGAAGGCGAAGGCGAATATGAGTTTATGGTCGGTCTGGGCGCTAATTATCTCAAGGACGAGCTTTATCCCGACACCGCCGTGTGGTCAAGAAATTATACCCACCACATGGGCGATCCCCTGGTACAATACTATTGGTCGCACCCTGCTTTTGACAACTACCCGGTGGTAGGTGTAGATTGGGAAGCTGCCAAGATATTCTGCCTGTGGCGGACTGCCTACCTGAACAACTACCGGGAAAGCAACGGAAAGGTGCCCATGCCTGATTTCCGCCTTCCTTCCGAAGCTGAGTGGGAATATGCCGCCAGAGGTGGCAGAGATATGGCCAAATACCCCTGGGGCGGGCCTTATATCCGCAACTCTAAAGGATGTATGCTGGCCAACTTCAAACCCGGCCGAGGCAACTATTTTGACGATGGATTTGCTTACACTGCACCGGTAGCTTCTTATTTTGCTAATGATTTTGGACTGTACGATATGTCAGGAAACGTAGCAGAATGGTGCGAAGATGCCTACAACCCGGCAGCAACTGCTATTGTCTGGGATTTGAACCCTACCTATAATGACCCTAACGAACCCAGAAAAGTAGTTCGGGGCGGTTCTTGGAAAGATATTTCTTATTTCCTCCAAACCGGCACCAGAACCTATGCCCATAAAGATTCCACGACAGCTTTCACAGGCTTCAGATGTGCGATGACCTATATCGGAAGATCGTCTGGAAACGAATTTTAACAATCAATCAAATCAATTATTAACAGTCTGAAATCAATTAACAAATCAAAACTTTAAAAAAATGAGCAAGAAAAAAGGTGGTTTCTCAGAATTAATGTACGGTGCCATTATGCCCAAAATATATGGAATTGGTGCTGCCATCGTTATTATTGGTGCAATGTTTAAAATCCTGCACCTTCCCGGAGCAGATATTATGCTGATGATAGGTCTTACCACAGAAGCTATTATCTTCTTATTTAGCGCTTTTGAACCAAGACACCACGAATACGATTGGTCTCTGGTATATCCTGAACTGGCTGGTGATATGACATCAACTACAAAAAGAATTGCAAATGGCGATTCAGTCACCAAGAAACTGGACGCGATGCTGGAAAGCTCTAAAGTAGGTCCTGAACTGATCGACAGCCTGGGAAGAGGTATGAAAAATCTTTCTGAGTCAGTATCAAAAATGGGAACGCTTTCTAATGCTGCGGTGGCTACCGACGAGTATGCTAAAAACGTACAGCAAGCTTCACAGTCGCTGACGACGATGAATAAGTCTTACGCTAACAGCATGACAGCCATGGCTACTTTTGCTGACGCCAGCAAAGACGCCAAGCAATACCATGAGCAGGTGCAAACGGTTACTAAAAACCTGGCTTCTCTGAACGCTGTGTATGAAATGGAGTTGCAGGATGCTAACAGCCACCTGAAGTCTATGAATAAGTTCTATGCTAACCTGAGCGGCGCGATGGAAAATGTAGCAGCAGCAGGCAAAGATGCAGAGCAATTCAAAAACAACTTCTCTTCTCTGAACAATAATATTGCTTCATTGAACAAAGTGTATGGTAACATGCTTAGCGCGATGAAAGCCTAAGCGTTAGCTGATCTTTTCACGAAAAAACATTAAGAAAACATGGCAGGAGGAAAAGAAACCCCCAGACAGAAGATGATCGGTATGATGTATCTGGTATTGACAGCGCTGCTGGCATTGCAGGTAAGCAATACCGTACTTGAAAAATTCATCTTCATAGATAAAAGCTTAGAGCAGGCAGCAGATAATTCCAAAGTCAAAAACAACGATACCGTTGAAAGGATAAGGAAAGCTGTAGCAGATGCCGGCAACAGACAGGAAGACGCTGCGGTATTGCAAAAAGCGAAAGAAGTACGTGAAAAAACGAACCAGATAGTCAACGTACTGGACTCTTTGAAAGAGAAGTTTGTAGTAGTTACAGGTGGTATTGATGAAGACGGAGCATACAGAGGTATGAAGAATGAGGAGAAAATTGCTGACCTGATGGTAAGACAAGGATATGGTGAGCAGTTGAAGAACGATCTGAACAGCTATTCAAGCTACGTAGCCAGCGCTACCGGTCTGGATATTGCTCCTATCGCTTTGGATGCTATTGACAACCCGGTTTTCAAAGACAACCCCAATCAAAATAAGAAAAGTTTTTCCGAATTAACTTTTCAAAATACGCCTATGGTTGCGGGTTTAGCTTCGTTGAGCCAAATAAAAACAGAAGTTTTGTCACGCGAATCTATTGCCTTAGATCATTTGGCGCGCCAGGTAGGTGCCGCCGATATGAAGTTTGACAATATTATTGCGATGGTGAAGCCAGAATCTAATGTGGTAGCTGCGGGCACTAAATACAAAGCAGACCTGTTCATTGCTGCTTCTTCCAGTATGGTCAACCCTGTAATGACATTCAACGGAAAAGACATTCCGGTAGAAGGCGGCATGGGCAAGATTGAATTTACGGCTACTGCTGACAAATACGATGCAGATAACCGGGCTGAAAAAACTTACAAAACTGCTATCTCCGTAGCTCAGGGCAATAACAAAGAAACGTATGAGGGAACCTTCTCTTATTTCGTTACCAAGCCGGTGATCCAGATTCAGTCTCAGTCTGTCCAGGCGCTTTATTTGAATTGTGGCAATAATTTGCAAGTCAACGTTCCTGCGTTGGGTACTGCTTACAATCCCTCTTTTAAGGCAAATGGAGGTACAGCTATAGAAGGTAAGAAGACGGGTTCAGTAACGGTCGTTCCTAACAGAGCCAAAGTAGACCTTACCGTAAGCAGCGGCGGTTTCAATATTGGTACAGAGTCTTTCACAGTAAAGCAAGTGCCTAAGCCAATGATTGAACTGTTTGGCCCTGGCAAGAAACCAGCGAACCTGAGACAAGGCGAAGATATCAGCCGCTTCCGTGCGCTGACCATCAAAGCTACGCCGGATGCAGATTTTGCCGAATTCTTACCATTGGATGCTCGCTACAGAGTAGTAGAAGCTGATGTGACTCTGGCACGTGGCAGCCGCCCTGCTGGCCAAATGAAGGTTACCAACGAAACAGCTAATTTGAGCAGCTTGATGTCTAAAGCCAAACCAGGAGACCGTTTAGTCATTGAAGTAAAGAAAGTACAAAGAATGAACTTTAGAGGGGAAGTAGAGGATGTAAAAATCCCTGACTCTGAAGCCGTCAAATCTATATTCTTGAATTAATTTTCTTGTAAAAACAGGTGTTATGAAAAATTTTAGTAATCTTTTAAAGCATGGTTTGGGCGCAGTAGCCTTATCCTGCTGTGTTTCTTTGGCAACCTATGCCCAGGAAGCACCGGAAACTGCCACTGATGATAACTCAATCCGGCCTATTCCTGAGTCAGAGCAACTCTATAAAACAAGAGTATGGCGCAGGATAGACCTAAGAGAAAAACAAAACAAACCGTTTTTCTCTGAAAACCGCCAGATTACCAAAGTGATCATCGACGCCGTTATGAACGGAACGCTGTATCCTTATGTTACCGATTCCCTGGCTACGCGCATGTCCAAAGAGCAATTTATAGAAAATCTTACCATCCCTACAGATGATGTAGGACCAACGGAAGATGAAATTGCAATGGGATTTGGACAGCAGGAAAGCCAGGATTCAGGTTGGGGTGATGCTTGGGGAGATACCAAATCTAAATCTTCAGGTCAGGGCGCAGAAGGTACTAAAGCTGCCAGTACGCCTGCTGAAACAGGACCGCTTTTGTTTTTGCCCAGAGATGTTACCATTTTGGAGCTTAAAGAAGATGTGATCTTTGATAAACAGCGGGGAAGACAGTACTATAACATTCAGGCGATCACGATGATCTTACCGCCGGAAAACTTCCCCGAAACAGGACTGCTAAGGCAAGTGGCTTCTTTTAGATACAAAGACCTGGTGAGAGTTTTTGAGGAAAATCCTGAAACGGCTGTTTGGGTAAATCCGCAAAACGATGCTAAGTTCTTGAATTTAAGATATGCCTTTGATCTTAGGTTGTTTGCCGGGCGCGTCGTAAAATATTCTAATCCGGATGATGAATACATCATAGATATGGTCAATGGCAACCGCCGCCAGGCTTTGCTCAAATCATTGGATTATGAATACAAGATGCTGGAAAGAGAGCATGAAGTCTGGGAATATTAGCATTGCGTTTTCATAACATTAATCTTGAAAGGGAGTCTATTTGGATTCCCTTTTTTATTTCGATAATAAAGACTCTTTGATGCTCTGCGCTTTTTGCATTCCTACCAAACTGGAAAGCTCTTCCAGCGACGCCTCTTTGATATTTTTTACCGATTTGAAATTCTTCAACAGAGAGATCGCTGTTTTTTTGCCAATACCTTTGATGTCTTCCAATTCGCTCTTGAATGTGCTGTTAGAACGCTTCTTCCTGTGAAAAGTGATCGCAAAGCGGTGCGCTTCGTCCCGGATACGCTGGATCAGCATCAAGGATTCAGATTTTTTGTCAATGTGCAGCGGGTAGGGGTCATCTGGGGTGTAAATCTCTTCCAGGCGTTTGGCAATACCGATGATAGGAACTTGTCCGTAGATGTTCAGATCTTTCAGCGCATTGCAGGACGCGCCTAACTGCCCTTTGCCGCCGTCAATGACGATGAGGTCGGGCAGGGGTATTTCCTCTGTGATCAGCCTGTTGTATCTTCTGAAGACAATTTCGTACATGGAGGCAAAATCATCCGGGCCTATCACAGTCTTGATATTGAATTTACGATAATCTTTTTTAGAGGGTTTGCCATCGATGAAGCAGACCATAGAGGCTACCGGGTTGGTTCCCTGAAAGTTGGAGTTGTCAAAGCACTCAATGCGCATGGGCAAATCTTTGAGCCGCAGGTCTTCTTGGAGTTTGATAAGCACACGGTTTTCTTTGGGGTGGGCAGCCAACGCCTGCTGGTATCTTTCTTTTTTGTAATACAAGGCGTTTTTGATAGAGAGGTCTACCAATTTTCTTTTGTCGCCAATCTTAGGCACGGTGATGTGTATGCCATTGATCTCAAAAGGTACAGGTATGTTAGTCAGTATTTCGGTCGTGTTGCTGGCGTATCTGTCCCGGAGTTCTACGATCATAAGCGTAAGAATGTCCTCCTCGGTTTCGTCGAGTTTCTTTTTTACTTCTATGGTTTTGGTCAGGATCACCGCCCCATTGCTGGCGCGCAGGTAGTTGATAAAGGCAACCTTCTCGTCCGAGACAATTGTAAAGACATCGGTATCGCCCAGGTGTGGATTGACAACCGTAGATTTTGCCTGGTACTTGGACAGCAAATCCAGGTTTTCTTTGTAGGCTTGCGCCAATTCAAAGTCTAGATTTTCAGAGGCTTCCTGCATCTTTTGCTTAAAATAGTTTCTGGCAATGCTCAGATTGCCTTTTAAAATGTGTGCTGCCTGCTCAATATCACGGTCGTAGTCTTCCTGCGTCTGCAAAGCTTCACAGGGACCTTTGCAGTTGCCGATGTGGTATTCCAGGCAGACTTTGAATTTTTGTTGTTCTATGTTTTTTTCAGAAAGGTCGTAGCGGCAGGTGCGGATGGTATATAGGTTGCGCAGCAGATCCAGGACATTGTTCATGGCTTTTATACTGGCAAAAGGTCCAAAATATTTGCCGGCGCCCTGCACCATACGGCGCGTCGGGATGATACGCGGAAACCGCTCGTTGGTCAGCAAAATATAAGGGTAGCTCTTGTCATCTTTCAGCAAGATGTTATACTTAGGCTGATTTTTTTTGATCAGGCTGTTCTCAAGCAGCAAAGCGTCAAATTCCGAATCAACCATAGTAAACTCAATGCTGGCAATCTCACTGACCATTCTGATGGTCTTCCGGTTGGCACTCGACGACTTGTTAAAATAGCTGGTCACTCTCTTTTTCAGGCTTTTGGCTTTGCCTACATAGATCAGCTTTTTGTCTTTGTTATAAAACTTATACACGCCCGGTTCATCAGGCAGTTTGTTGTATTCGTTCCGGGTATAAGAAGGTATTTCCATAACAAAACCTGTAACAATCTTTTTCAGAATTTGATAATATAACCCATCCCCTGAGAGCTAATTTGTACATGCTCAAGTATGGATTGAAGCTGGCTGTTCTGCGCATTCAACACTAAATAGAGCGTTAAGTCAAAAGCAAACAGGAAAGCACCCTGCATTACCACAGATCTTCCGTATCCTCTAAATCTGGTTTTGTTTTTTTCAATATTCTTGGCTTTTTCCAACAGATAAAGACCACCAGCTATATAACCAACATCAAGTCCGGCATTAAACAGCAGTATTTTTTGAAAGCTGTACTGTTGCTGGATAGTAGAGGCAAGCGACAAAGCTTCGGGCTCCATATGGAGGGCGTTCAGATAACCCAAGCCTGCCAGGCTCAGATTGACTACATTCCAGAAAACATTCATTTGATGAAAATAATAAGGGGAGTCTTCTGTTTGTGCCATTCGTATGCCACTGACAGCAAGGTTACCAATAGCCCAGCCGCCCAGGGTGAGCATTCCTGTCTGAATAGCTTTTTGTCTGGTTTGATTGATACTGTTCAGGTCGCTGCTTTGGCTGTAGCAAAAATTTGCTGTGAGAAACAAAGCAAACAGGAGGATAACTTTTTTTAACATACTGATTTTGTATAACTTTGGCTTCATTAATAAACCTTCACCATAGTGTATTGTTGCATCCCGGCAGATTTTACAAGCTGTAGACTAAGCCCGGCTTTATCATGAATGTTGCAGATCAAATTGTATCCCTCCGGGAGCAAATAGCTCCCTTTGACTGCCAGCTTGTCGCTGTCAGCAAAACCAAGCCTGTGCCTGTGTTGTTAGAGGCGTATACAGCCGGTGTCCGGGATTTTGGAGAGAACAAAGTGCAGGAGATGACCGAAAAGTATGAGCAAATGCCTAAGGATGTCAAATGGCATATGATCGGCCATTTGCAAAGCAACAAAATAAAATACATCGCCCCTTTCGTTCACCTGATACACAGTGTAGACAGCTTGAAACTGTTCAAAGAGATCAATAAACAGGCCGCTAAAGTAAACAGGCAAATCAACTGCTTACTGCAAATGCATATTGCCGAAGAAGAATCTAAGTTTGGGCTTTCGGAAGAAGAGCTTTTTGAATTGCTACACAGCGAAACAATGAAGAACAGTGATCATGTGAAAGTAACCGGACTGATGGGCATGGCTACCTTTACCGAACACCAGGAGCAGGTGCGAAAGGAATTCAGCCATCTGAAACATATTTTTGACCGGGTAAAAGGATCGCCTGATCTGCCACCGCAGGTGCAAATGCAGATACTCTCTATGGGTATGAGCGGAGATTACCCTATTGCTTTGGAAGAAGGCAGCAGTATGATACGTATAGGAACGACCATTTTTGGCAGCAGAAACTAAACCACACATGCAAAAATTTATATTGATTACCGCGTCTGCCCTGGGCGCTATCTCTGTGATGATCGGCGCTTTTGGAGCACATATCCTCCAGGAAATTTTGGAAACAAAAGGAAGGGTGGGTACTTTTGAGACAGCCGTCCAATACCAGTTTTATCACACATTGGCTTTGCTGGCGGTAGGCTTGCTAATGTTCAAGATCAATGACAAAATGCTGGGCTATGCAGGTATTGCTTTTATCATAGGCATGGCTATCTTTTGCGGTTCACTCTACCTGCTCAGTGTCAGCGGCTACCGCTGGCTGGGTATGATTACCCCAGTGGGCGGCTTGTTTTTTATCGCCGGTTGGATTTTGCTGTTCCTGGTTACCTACCGGAATCTACAGTAGGCTTCAATGCTCGTAGGCTTTGCGCCCCAGTATGCTACGCCCCAGCGTAATTTCATCGGTATACTCCAGTTCGCTGCCGATGGGTACGCCGCGGGCAATGGAGGTCACTTTTACGGGCGCGTCTCTGAGCTTTTTGGTAATAAAAAAGGAAGTGGTATCTCCTTCCATCGTAGAACTCAGCGCCAGAATGATTTCCCTGATCTCACTTTCCGGCTGATGAATCCTTTCTATCAAAGAATCAATATGCAGATTGGCAGGAGAGATGCCTTCAATAGGAGAGATAATGCCTCCCAACACATGGTACAAACCATTGTATTGAGAAGTATTCTCTACAGCAATCAGGTCAGTAGTGTTTTCTACCACACAGACGATACTTCGGTCTCTTTTATGGCTGTGGCAGATCGCACATACGGGTGCATCGGCAATGTTGTGGCATACCTGGCAATATTGGGTTTTGGTGCGTAGGTTTACCAGAGACGTTGACAGTGAATGCGTACGTTCTTCTTCGGCTCTGAGCAGGTGAAGCGCCATCCGCAGGGCTGTCTTTTTGCCTATGCCCGGAAGCTTGGCGATCTCACTGACAGCATCCTCTATCAGCTTAGAGGGATATTCCATAGTTGTGTGATAATATGCGTAAAGATAACCGGATTCTGACCAAAAAAGTGCTATTGAATTTCTGCGCCAATACCGGCATCGTGGATGGCATCACACATAGGTTTGAGTTCTTCGAAGCTGCCTTTTTTGACCGAACATTTTCCTTTGTAATGGATGATGAGCGTACATTGCTCGGCTTGCTCCTGCTTGTGTTTGCATACTTTGATCAGCGTCCTGGTCACATGATGAAAGGTATTATAATCATCATTTAAGACCACAAGGTCGCGGATTTCTGTTAAAGCTTCATCGGTAATTACTTCTTCTAATACTTCTTCCTGAGGTGCGTACTGCATAGATTTAAAGGTTCTTTTGGCAAAAATAAAAAAAAGCTTCAAATTCGTCGTTCATTCTATATAACTTATGTCGCCTTTATTAGTTTTTTCGGTCATCGCAGGGTATTTCAGCTTGCTGTTAGGCATCTCTTATTTCACCTCACGTAATGCCGACAACCAGACCTTCTTTACCGGCAACCGCCAGTCGCCCTGGTACTTGGTGGCTTTTGGTATGATCGGCGCTTCGCTTTCCGGGGTTACTTTTATCTCTGTGCCGGGCGAGGTAGGCAATTCACAGT